>NZ_BAAHYK010000005.1:0-173588 GCF_054657595.1 Desulfocicer niacini | reverse complement strand
TTTTCTTTTCACCAAGATAGATACGGTCTTTGATCGGGTGGAAAAAATCGACGATTACACGGTCCGGTTCTATCTCACCGAAAAATACGGCCAGTTCCTGAACGATGCCATCTGGATTCAATTTTATACCTCCGCCTACCTTAAAAAATTCGGCTGGAATGGAAAATTAACCTGCCCGAATCTGACCGAACCCGGTCCCTACGGGTTGGGTCCTTATATTCTGAAGGAAGGATATGCAGAAGGAGACCGACAGACACCGGAGGTGGTGCTGGTGGCCAATCCCAACTATTGGAACCCGAATTATCCCAAAGTTGAGACCATCACCGTCTATACGGAACTGGATACCAAAATCGCCATGGAAAATATGTTTGACAAGGACGGCGTACTCGATATCATGCCGATTCCCTTTTCCATGAAATGCAGAACAAACGTCTCTCTATATGCAAAACTAATCTCTCTGCCATCCACCAGCAGCTTCGCCATTTGCATGAATCTGCGTAATGGCAATAAAAGACTACTGGATAAAAAACTCAGAATTGCGCTGAATCGTGCCATTGATCAGTTCCATTTACTGGAGCGCGCTTATTACGGTGAAGGAAGGGTGAACCCCACAGTTGCGTCTCCTTTGTTTCCGGGTGTACGGGAAATTGTAAAAAGCCTGCGGCCCTATTCTGAAATTCAAAATCCCAAAGAAGTCCGGGGGGAACTTAAAGGCATTTTGAATGGGCTGACACTGAAAGTCCTTACCCAGGATCGGTTCATGTTTATCTGGAAAGGGATCGCACGCGACTTGAGAAAGGTCGGCGTCAAGCTGGAATTCGAGATCACCACCAGTGAAAAATACGTGTTTAACCAGTTACTCGCCACCAATGCCGAAAAAAACACCAAATCATGGGATTTTCTAATATTTGGCTGTGATGATTGGTTCTACAATCACCCCTGGTCCGTCTTTTTCCTTTACCGGACTCACAATGCCTGGAGTACCATCTTCCCCGATCCTATCCTGGATAGTTATTTTGATGTATTTTCCCGCGTCTCCGTGGGAACACCGGAGTTCACCGCTATCTGTGGCAAAATCATGCACCATGTGTATGATAACGCCTATATGCTGTTTGTTCCGGCACCGAATAAGCTTCTGGCAGTCAATAAAAATGTGAATTACAAGCCTTACCGAATGGCTTGTATGCCACTTTGGGAAATCGAGATTTCCAAGAAACATTGGTCGATCCGGTAATATTTTCGTAAGTTCTCAATAAGTGTGGGCATTCAGGGCATCCGTTTGAATAGCACCCGGCGTTTAAAAGGTAGGTGGGCTTTATGACCCCAAGCCATTGAGATCTTACGCATTTAGTTTATATAAATCTATCCCAAAAATCCATTTTACAGTGTTCTTACCATGTCTTATTTTTTGCCTGACAAGAAAGAACAACCTTTGAACAATGAGAAAGTTGTACGATGGGAACGCCGTAACAAATATTGGAATGGTTTTATTATGTTTGCTGTCTGTCTCCTCTGGGTTAATCCTCTCACGGGATTTTTGGGATAGGCGCTTGGATTCAATATTCATTCGTCCGTTTAGTAACGTGACCCGTTCTTTCATACTCCAAATTCCCATGCATCCTTTTTTGTTTACCGTTTCCATCAACTTGTCCGAATCAAATCCGATGCCGTTGTCTTCGATACGTAGAATAATATTGGGATAGGAATAGACCATCCGAATATTAGCCATCGTGGCCTGTGCATGCTTTGCCATATTGTTTAGACCTTCCTGTACGAGGCGATAAATTGCAATTTTTATATCAAAATTAAGATCCAGAAAATCAATTCCCGCAGTCTTAAAATCAATTTTAAAATTGTAAATTTGTGAATTTTTTTTACACAAATTGTGAGTTGTTTTGTTATTTCTAAGGTTTCAAGGCCGGCCGGATGGATATTAAAAACCATCTTTCGAACATCCATAAAAATTTTTTGCAAAGAATCCAAAATCTCCGAAGTTTCCTGGACAAATTTTTCATCTGGCAGCACCTGCTTAAAAAAACTCGATAACTGAATATTGAACGAATATAAATTTTGGGCCAGTCCATCGCACAGATTCCTGGCAATACAGCTCCGCTCGATTTCCTGTGCCCGAATGAGCTTTTAAGAAAGCGTTTGAATTCGTTTTTCGGCTTTTGGCCATGTGTCAAAAAATGGTGAGTGGTAACGATTTTTTTGAAATTCTTATATTTGAATTGACAGAAAGCATTTTCCTGTCTTACCTTTATCGCAAGTCATAATTTCTTCAGCTTAATGTTTACCCAAAGAAGCGAAACGATTGAAATCGTTGAACCATATTTTCTCAATCTGATTTTGATGTTGACAATAATTTCAGGGTGTTCTGGGAACGTATGACTCTGGAGTACATTTTTGCAGTCCTTAAAAAGACGGCACCTCTGCGGAGATATCGGCCTTGATTGCATTGAGCGATCAGGAATGCCGACACTTCCGGGAGGGTGGAGAATGCCACAATTTCTTCCGTATAGACGCGCATTATCGTACCCTATGTGCCCTTGAATAATAATTTTCACATTTCACCAGAGGTGATCCATGCCATGTATCCGTTCCGCCCACACGTCTGATCGTTTTGCCCATACGTCCGAGCAAACGGTTCGATTATTCGACTTTATTGATTCGGAAACCGAAAAAGTATTTATGATCATTGGGACCGAGGAAATCGGCCTGGAAAAATGTATGCGCCGTCAAACAGAGGCATTTCTGGAAAAGGACAATCTTTTTGTTCTTCGTTATGATATTTGGCCCCAGGAACATTCTCGCCACTTCCTCTATCGCTGGTTGGCGGACACCACCTCCGGGCTGTCCTGCCAGTCCCCCCAGGGATGGTGCACGTTCATTGCCGCCCATCCCGGTCTGCAAACCCAATTGGCGCTGCTCCAAGGCCAGGATCGACGTCCCCTTGAAATACGCTTTTTAGAAGCGATCCGTTTTATTGGCGAAAAAATGGACAATGCAACCCTGGTTCTCCAAATGGTTCCCTTGGTCACCACCCGTGAACCTGCCTTGGTCGACTTTTTTAAGTTGATTCTGCGTATGCTGCCTGCAAAAACCAAGATGATCATATTTCAATGCACAAATGACGTTATGGCCGACCAGAAGGATTTCTGCCCTTCCAACCGCATAACCGTTAACGGAACCAACTCCGGTGAAACCCAAAAACTATTGGATAATTATCACAACTGTTACCACGACAGGGGCATCAAAGGAGAGTTGATGCGTGGAATAGTTCACTTGGCCCATCCGGTGAAAATCCATGAATTATCTACGTTTACAGGGATATCCGAAGACAAGGTAACGGCGGCATTGGCATCAAAAAAATTTGAGGGCATATTGTCGGATCATGGAGACGAGGGTATACGCCTGACCTATCCGCGTCTGTTTTATCCCCATGACGAAACCGTGCGCAGGGCTTTAGCGGAAGATAGAGCGGATATGGACAAAAAAGTGCTGACCTACTACCGGGATCAGCTTGGCAGCAACCCTGAAGCCTTTGCCGCCCTGGGGCACTCCCTGGGTGTATATCGCAGTACCGATACCCGAATAACGGCGGAACAGGCACTGGCCGGATATGGTCCCAAGTTGGCCTTGGGTGCCGGTGAGATGGCTGAGATGGAACTGCAGCGCGCTTTGGAGCAGCTAGATTCCGGCGGGGATCAAATTTCGGATGCGGATGACCTTGGTTACGATCCTGAGACCATCCGCGGTCGGCTGCTGCTGGCATTGGGAGAGGTTCAGGAAAACTTAAGTCACAGTCATGATGCGTTAAAGGTTCTTAAAGAGGCCATCGACGTATTGCGTAAAAGCGGCCACCGCATCGGTTTGCAAAAGGCATTTGAACTCAAAGGACGGTCGGCTTTTGCCTTGCGTGATATGGAGACCGCACGCAGTGCCTTTGGAGAAGCTTTGGCGTTGGCGGTGGAATTGGAGAGAACCGATCTGATCGCGGATATATTGTCCCAAAGCGCCTACTTGGAGTTCTCCACCCGACAGCTGGATACCGCTGAAAAAAAGTATCGGCAGGCATTGGAACAGTATCGTCTTCTGGAGGGCGTTAACCCGGACATGGGTTGCCGAGGAAAGGCGTCACAATGGTCCAGCTTGGGGCATGTGGCCTATGCCCGGGGAGATTTTGACCAGGCCGAGGCCCACCATCTGAAGGCCATTGAAATATACAAACTTCTAAAAAATGATAAAAAGACCGCCAGCCAGTGGGGGTATTTGGGACACACCTATTTTGCGGCCGCTAATTACAAAAAAGCCATCAATGCCTATGAGCGGGCTGCGGAATATGATGAAAACGCGGGAGAACCCTTAATGGCAGCCCAGCGGTACGCCAATATGGGGCATACCATGTATGCCCGACGAAAGCCTGAGCCAGCGGAAACTCTGTTTAAAAAAGCCATGGATAAGTACATAGATTTGGGCAACCCAGGGGGGGAGGCTGCCCAACTTTCAAACCTGGGCCTTGTGAAAGGGGATCAGGGTCAGTTCGATAAAGCCGTCGATTACTTTAACCGGGCCAAGGCGATGTATGAAGAACTTGGAGACCCCGTGAATGCAGTGATCCAGGTAATGCGTCTGGGGCATGTACGTCGGGGTCAAAACGATCTCAAGGCGGCCAGGCAGCACTACTTAAATGCCATGAATCGCTACAGGGAATTCAATTACGACCTGGGAGAAAGTGATGCGGCCATGGAACTGGGCCAGGTGGACATGGCTTTAGAGGATTTTGGCAAAGCGGTTGAAAATTTCAATCATGCCAGGGAATTATTTGCCAAACTGGGGCATGGCGAAAAGCAAACCATCTGTCTTGTTCTGTTGGCCCAGGTGCACAAAGCCCAGGATGATATGGATGCAGCCGAGTCCATGCTGTCCCAGGCCCGCAGCTTGTGTGAGCAAATGGATAATGATTTAGGCCGGGCCAACGTTGCTTTTCAAAGCGGATTGCTGTATTTTGACCAGAAAGACTATGACCGGGCCGAACGCTATTACCGTGAAGCACTGGACATTTTCAGGGAACAAGCGGACCGGGAAAACGAGGCCAATTTGCTGGCCAACCTGGGAACTCTGTACTATGAAACAAAAAAGTTGGATTATGCCCGGAAAGAATTTGAGGCGGCCCTTGTCTTGCTTCGTAAAACAGGGCATCCGGTGGGACTGGCCGGGGTACTGGCCAACATGAGTTTTGTTCATGAAGCTCAGGAAAATTACAGCAGCGCCCGTGACTGCCTGAAGGAGGCACTGGATCTGTACAGCAAAATGAAAATGACCCAGGAAGCAGGAGCCATCAAGACACATATGGCAACCGTCGCCCATAAGGCCGGGCTTTCTCTGAAGCGCATGCGCAAGGAGCTGTTGGCTTGAAGCACATGCACAAGGAAATGTTGGCTGATACGCCCGGGGCTTCGACACCCAAATAACAAGATCAGGCGCAATGGCTCCTGTAGGCCCTGGGGCAGCAGAAAAAAGGCCAGGAGATGCACTGTCACAGATATGTTTGCTTAAAATTATAGTCCGACTTGTTAAATATGCCATACGATACACAACACACAGACCAGAGAGGAGTTTGACATGTGGATAAAAACACCGGGGATTATCAATGACCGTATGGTTCTGCTCGGCACGGGCCAAAATAATATTTATTTGCTGAAAGGCGAGGTTCATATGCTAGTGGGCGGGGGCGCCCCGTGGATGGTTCCCGAACTCATGGATCAAATCAAGGATTGGGATATTGATATGCAGCGCATACAGTATCTGTTTGTGGGTCATTCCCATTTCGACCATGCCGGAGCAGTGCCCTTTTTACAAAAACGCTACCCGCATCTGAAAATTTTGGCATCACAAGAAGCGGCCCGTTTTCTTGCTATGCCAAAGGCCGTTAAAAATGCACGCAAATTCTGTAAGGACGCTCTTAATCGTATGGGTATTCCCGATACTGTAGAAGGAATTTCCCTTGATTTTGATCCAATTGACCATGTCCAAGTACTTGGTGATGACGAGCGGATTGACATCGGCGACGGCCTGGTATTGCGTGCCTTTGAAACCCCTGGACATAGCCGGTGCACCATGGCCCTGTACGCTGAAGAGCAGAAATGGCTTTTCCCCTCCGATGCCATGTCCATCCCCATTCATGAGGGATGGGATTTTGCATGTATGGCTTCGGAGAGTTTTGTTGATTATGTGCGCAGCCTTAAGCGGCTCGAAAAGCTTGATGTGAGCCTTTGCGCCTGGGAACACTTCGGCCTTATGACGGATAAACACGCGCACCAGATCGTGCAACGTGTTATGGATTCAACCCTGGTTTATAAAGAGACCTTGAAAAAAAAGGTTGAAGCGTCTGGAGACGTTGAGGCCGTCATTGATTGGGCCGCCCACCAATGGTTGGATCAGACGGGATTTAAATTCATTCCTTTCAACATGATGCATTACATATGCAAACAGATGGTGCGCAACGCCATTGAAGAGGAATTGCTTTAAAGATGTAAGAACATCTATAGTCATATAGTTCTCAGGCTCATGTTGATTTTTGGGGTCTTATGTGGCAAATGAAGATGCTGGGTTTTTCAACCCACAAAGAACATCCAATAGATACAATAGCCCCAAAGGGTTGATAAAACCTTATAAACAGGCTAAAGGAATCTCGCAAAAAAAGTCCCTTTATATCCTGGTTTTTTTGAATTTATTTATAACATCAGGAAAAATGGCAAAGCCCTGCGGCACTCACTTATTCAGTTGCCCGTAAAACAAGCCTCTGAAACACAACATAAGGAAATCATATACTATTGATTTTTCGTTTATAAAACTCAAATTACCATATGCTCGATATTTTGCCTTGGTTAAACGGTAGATTAAAAATCTGCTGACTCCTACCGAATATTTTAACGAAATAATAAAATACGGATTGAGAACTATCAATGAATAAGAAATCTCCAGGTATGAACAATAAGTTCAAATCTGAAGGCGTGCCTACCCAAATCAAAAACGTGAATCTTGTTCGAAAGCGTCGCCAACAGATTATAGATGTTGCAGTCAACCTTTTTGTGGTGCATGGCTACCCCAAAGCCACCACAAGAATGATTGCAAGTGAGGCTGGATTTTCCATTGGGTCTCTTTATGAGTATGTTGGTTCAAAAGAGGATATTCTCTACCTGGTCTGTGAAGCGATCCATTCAGAATTAGAACGGGGAATAAAGGATGTACTAACAGAAACGGAAAACTTAAAAGAAACCCTATCTGAAATGATTCGGGGCTATTTCAGAGTTTGTGATCACATGAGTGACCATATTCTACTCATGTATCAAGCAACTCAATTCCTACCAGAACACTGGAAAAACAATGCACTTGAAAATGAGCTACACATTACAAATATTTTTGTTCAGGCGTTGCAAAGGGATTTCAATGATAAGAATACGCCCATATTGGATACAAAAACAGCATTTCTTGTTGGTCATAATATAGTTGTATTGGGTCAAATGTGGGCATTTCGAAGATGGTGTTTTACCAAACAATTTACCATTAATGAATTCATAGAAGAGCAAACCAAATTTATCCTGAAACTTGCATCCTGATATCTTCGCTGTCAGACCAATCTCATTTTACTATATGATCTGATATATTTCCTCAATCATAGACTTAGTCATATCAATGAATAAAAAAAAACGCACTAAATAAATTTTATGCAAAACTTGGGAAACATTTGGGTTCATTTCCCCCTCAAAAAAACTTATAAGTCACGACTTAAAAAAGCAAAGGTCTTGGATAATGGATAAACAGCAAACCAACAATCCCCTGCACAGTATCTCTCTTGCCCACATTGTCAACAGTCTTGTTGAACACTATGGATGGGATGAACTGGGACGTCGCATTGACATCCGGTGTTTTAATCAAGACCCCTCGGTGCAATCCAGCCTAAAATTTCTGAGAAAAACGCCCTGGGCAAGGAAAAAGGTGGAAACCCTATACATCGGATTGCAAAAATGGGTGGGGTAAGGGACAGTCGTACATTACTAACCCGAATATTTACGCAAAGTCCAAACTTACCTCGTGCCGGGAGCAAACTGACTTTTCTATTTTAAAAGCCCGGTTCTCCCCGTCTGCACCATCTCTTTTAATAGCTTGCCTGCCAATGCGGCCTTGCCCAGCACCCCTTTACGGTTTTCCAGGAGAATGGCATGGAGTGTTTCCCGATCCTTCGGGGGCCGGGTAATCTGTTCTTTTTTCACCAGAGAAAGCGCCTTGGTTGCACAGGTAGCCACACACACACCACACCCGAAACACACGTTGAAATCCAGTTCAGCCCGGGGGGGCTCACCGGTCACCTTGATGGCATGGACCTGGCATCTGCGCTCACACACACCGCATCCATTGCAAAGGGAGATATCCACCCGTGCCTGGAAATTGGAAGACCAGAAATCAAGGGGTTTTGGCAGTTTCTGATGGAGGCTGAGCATACCACAGCAGCAGCCGCAGCAGGAACAGATGAATTCGGGCTTTTCCGTGTTGGAGGGCTGAAGCACCAGCCCCTGTTGCTGGTTTTTATCCAGGATAGCCATGGCCGCTTCCCGGGTGATTTCCCGACCAACGCCCCCGATGAGACAGGTCTGAGCAATGTCCCCCATGGCCAGACAGGTCTCGGTGCGCCGGGTCACCTTGCAGGAATGGCCCTGCATCTCATTTTTCTTTCGACAAATACATTCCACAACGACAAAGGGACCCGATGCCCCGGCAATAAGACCTGTAATCTCATCAAAGGTGGCCACAGGACTTTCAATGGGAATGCTTTTCCCGATGGGAATGGTGCGCATCTGGGGCAGTTTTGTGCCCAGAAAATCCATACCGAAACCAACACCTGCCGTGTAATCATCAAAATCTTTAAGAAATGCCGGAGTCATGCGCTCCATCTGCATTTCATACATTCCCACCACCAGCGGGGAGTTGCAGTACTGGTACTGCCCGTTTCTGAATCTGGACTCAAGGCCCCCTTTTTTCTGGATGCGGTGCAATATTTTTTCCAGGGTTTCAGGATCGTTCACCCGGTGCTTAAGCCTTGGGAAAAGGTGGTCCAGGGATTCAAATTCGTGACTTAAATGGCAGGCAATTTCCGCCTCCTCCGGTGTAAAAATATGCTTTAACAGCCGGATGTCTGAACCGTTTTGTGCGGCGGGAAATCCCATTACCTGGCGATCCAGATGTTGCTGCAGCCGTCGATATATCTTGTCTTGCCTTGCCATGGATCTGTTTATCTCTCCTTTTTCTTTCGGGCGTGATCACAGCGTCGGGGTCAGCCTTTCGTAATTGACGCTTTTAGTAAATATTTGGGTTGATATTGCAAATGTTTGGTCAGTGCTCCATTTTCGCCTGTTTGGGACTGCCCAATGCATGGTCAAAGCGAAAATTTGGGATGATAAAGCCCAAAGCGTGTTTCACCACGGCATCTTTGGAAATCGGCAATCCTAAAATTAAGCTTTGACGCTGCACTAGCATACCAATGCAATGCTATGTGAGCAGGCCAAAATAGGGTACTGGCCCAATATTTACGCTTATTTTGAGACCCGGGTGGTGCCATCATTGGCCGTAATAATTTTCACCCTGTCCCCGGGAGCCATCATCACATCTGCTTCCTGCACCACTACAATGGTGACGCCATTGTCTTTTTTCACCACAATTTCAAGGGCCGGCTTCCTTGTAACCCCTTCTTCGGCAGCGGTTCCCACCATGGCACCTGCCAGGGCACCCACCACCGTTGCAACGGTCCTTCCTGCACCACTGCCCACGGTGCTGCCAAGAACGCCTCCTGCCACGCCCCCGGCGGATGTCCCAAGGGCTGTCTTGGTGCCTTCAATGGTCACATTCTTCACCGATACCACCGTGGCATACTCCAGGGTCTGGGCCTGTCTTGCCTGATCCCGGGAGTACACCTCACCGGACCTTGAGGATGCGCACCCGGTCATAAAGGCCACCATGGCCAGGAAAATACTCATTATCACCACCAAAACCAACTGTTTCATATCAAAATCCTCCCCAAAACGAATTCATCTAAATCTCTGCGGCAAGCTTTGCACCCTGGGCAATGGCCTCTTTGGCATCCAGCTCTCCGGCCTTGCGGGCACCGCCAATGAGGTGAAAGGGAATCGCCTTTTTTTCAAGAGCATGGACCAGGTGCATCCGGGACTCCTGCCCGGCACAGATCACCACATGATCCACGGCCAACACCTTTTTTTCGCCGTCATGGACAATGTGAAGCCCATCATGATCAAATTTTTCATAGAGCACCCCGGACAGCATATTCACTCCCCGCTGCTTTAACACAGCCCGGTGAATCCAGCCGGTGGTCTTGCCAAGCCCGGCGCCGGGTTTACTTTCTTTTCTCTGGAGCAGGTAAATGGTTCTGGCACAGGCACAGCTCCTTCCACACGGGGGTTTTATCTCCCCAAGGCCTCCGGGGCGAGCATAGGCCTTGTCCACCCCCCACTCCCTTAAAAAACCGTCCCGGTCCTGACTGGTACATTCCCCCTGCTGACTTAAAAGGGTTGCCACATCAAACCCGATGCCACCGGCACCGATGATGGCCACCCGACGTCCCAGTTTCTCACTGTTTTTTATGGCATAGATGTAGGAAACCACCCGGACGTCATCGCTTCCAGGAAATGCCGGTTGTCTCGGCACCACACCCGTGGCAATAACAATCTCATCAAAAAGACGTTTGCCCGGTTCAGTGCCGTCCACCTCTTCCATGGAAAGGTCCGATACCGTCACACGCATATCCGTAACCACACGTACCTTTAAAAGGGCCAGTTGCCGCCGGGAATATGTAAGGGTCTCATAGAACTCCTCTTTTCCCGGTATTTTCACCGCCAGATTAATAAGTCCCCCGATGTATGACTGCTCATCAAACAAGACCACCTGATGCCCCCGCCGGGCCGCATAAATGGCAAAGGAAATCCCGGCAGGCCCGGCCCCCACCACGGCAATTTTTTTGGGAACCTCTGCCGGTGCAAACACAAGCTCGGTCTCATGACAGGCCATGGGATTGACAAGACAGGAACACACTTTTCCCTGGAAAATATGATCCAGACAGGCCTGATTGCAGCCGATACACACATTTATATCCCGGGGTCTATGCTTCCGGGCCTTTTCCATGAAATCCGGGTCCGCCAGAAAAGGCCGGGCCATGGATACCAAATCCGCTTCCCGGTCGGCCAGCACCTTTTCCGCCGTTTCCGGGGTATTAATACGGTTACTGGTCACCAGGGGCAGGGAAACAGCCCCCTTTAATTTTGCCGTCACCCAGGTGAAGGCCGCCCGGGGCACCATGCCGGCAATGGTGGGAATCCGGGCTTCGTGCCAGCCGATGCCCGTGGAAATAATAGTGGCTCCGGCCTTTTCTACCTCCCGGGCCAGGAGAATCACCTCGTCCAGGGTACTCCCCCCCTGCAAGAGATCCAGCATGGACAGGCGATAAATAATGATAAAATTTTTCCCCACCCGCTGACGCACCCGCTTCACAATTTCCAGGGCAAAACGAATTCGATTTTCATAGCTGCCCCCCCATTGATCCTTGCGCTGGTTGGTCACCTGGGAAATAAACTGATTTATCAGATAGCCTTCCGAGCCCATGATTTCCACACCATCATACCCGGCCTGCCGCGCAAGTGAAGCGCACCGTGCAAAATCTTCAATCTGACGTTCAATGTCGTCTTCGGTCAATGCCCGGGGGGTAAAAAAATTAATGGGGGCCATGATAGCCGAAGGAGCCACCAGCTTTTCATGGAATCCATACCGTCCGGTGTGGAGAATCTGCATGGCAATTTTTCCCCCATTGTCATGCACGGCCCGGGTGACGATGAGGTGATTATCAACTTCGGATTCACAGGTGAGCATGGCCCCATGCTCTGCCCCACAGCCTTCGAGGTTGGGTGCAATGCCGCCGGTGATAATAAGCCCCGCCCCGCCCTTTGCCCGCAACCCGAAATAAACACCCATTCGTTCAAACCCGCCGGGAACCTCTTCAAGCCCTGTGTGCATGGAGCCCATGACGGCTCTATTTTTCAATGTGGTAAATCCCAAATCCAAGGGTCTGAACAGATGGGGAAACAGCGCATGTTCCATTTCTTTAATCCTCCAAAGTATGTTACAACACATTGTGTGTCGGACTTTTATTTCCCGATTGCAACCGGCAATTGATTTTTATGGCTGCCCAGGTCTTGATCACCAGTTCCGGGGTATCATGGGCTGTGATCAGGAGCATCGGGGTAACCATACATTTTTTCTCAAAAAAAAACAAACCTGGCCAGGGTCTGATGTCGGCCAGAGGGACGAAGCTTCAAGAGCCGTCCAGTAAAACCTGAGGAATAACCAGCACCGACAAACCGATACCATTTCAGCCTTTGAAAGGAAAGAGATGATTTCAGAATGGATGACTGGCTTTTATATGTAGTAAAAAGCCCCAGCGCCGCACAAGGAAGGGGCCTTAACTTTGGTTCCATCTATACCCGGGATGGCGTGCTGGTGGCCAGTGTGGCCCAGGAGGGACTGTATCGACATCTGGTAAAATAATGCTCTAAAAAAGCACCGGCACATCTGCATTGGGTCAATCAAAATAAGTTGACTTTAACTATCCATCTTTGTTACTGTTTTTATTGCTTATAGATATTTTTTAGAATGCATGGAAATACATTCAATGGGCTTGATCACGCAGGTCTAACCCTCGAACATTATATGGAGCACAGATGAAGAGTATTCTCATTGTTGACGACATTAAAGTCAATCTGAAAGTTCTTGAGGTTTTGTTAACCCGAAATGGGTATAATACCACATCAGCCATAAGTGGAAAAGATGCCTTGAGTCTGCTTCAAATCAAGCCCATTGATCTGATCATTTCAGACATTCTCATGCCCGAAATGGATGGATTCCAATTTTGTCGCTTGTGCAAGCTGGATGAAAATCTGCAACATATCCCCTTTGTATTTTATTCATCCACACACACCGAAGCCAAAGCCAGAAAACTAGCCAGTAAGGTTGGAGCACAGGCCTTTATTGTAAAACCGGCCGATCCAGCAATGTTGTTAAAAACCATAAATAATATTCTGAATAAAAATAATTCCAGCGTCTCAAACCATAATAAGCCTGAAAGACGATACACTGAACAACTCGTAAATACGCTGGAGACGCGAAATACAGCGTTGGCAAAACGAAAGCAATCCTGTACAGCATTACTAAATAATATTCCCTGCACGGTATGGACAGTTGATATTGGAGGCAACATCGCTTATATCAGCCCTACCGTGGAAGGGATAACCGGTTTTAGCATGGACCACATCATTAAAACAGGTAAAAGAGAATGGCTGGCAAGGGTCCATCCGTCCCATGCCGAAAAGGTAAAGACTGCCTACAAAAATCTTTACAAAAACCAGATGGCCCTGGACATTGAATACCTTTTTGAATGTCGGGATGGCGATATGATCTGGCTCCATGAAAAATCAGGCAAGCCATACATCAAAAAAGGTAGACTGTATGCGGATGGTGTTTCCATTGATATTTCTGAGAAAATATATCTCCAGGAATACCAAATGGAGTTCAGAGAGGCCAAAGCCATTCAAACGCTTACCGGGGGAGTAGCCCACGATCTGAACAATTTTCTCACCGGCATTGCAGGCTACATTGAAATCGCACGCATGCCCTCTACAACTCCGACGGAACAAAATCATTTTCTCGCCAAAGCCCTTCAAATCAGTAGCAGCGCCTCTGAGCTTACCCAGAGCCTTTTTACCATCTCAAGCGACCGTAAACCGATCAAAGACGCACTGTTGCCAGATATCTTAGCCAAAGCCACCCACTTAGTGCTGGGGGACAACACGGTACTTACCAAACTGGATATTCCGAAAGATTTGTGGCCCTGCAGAGTAGATACAGAACAAATGGGCCAAGCTATGAAGAACCTGCTCCTCAACGCAAAAGAGGCAGTGAGAATGGATGGGTTCATTGAAGTGATTTTGCAGAATATCTCCATTGAAACCAGGGAGTTTGTTTCAAATATTATCGTAAAACCAGGATATTATCTAAAAACAACCATCAGGGATAATGGGAGAGGAATTGAATCCGAAAATCTTCAGCGCATATTTCATCCCTATTTCACCACCAAAAGACGGGATATTAAACATGGATTAGGACTGGGACTGTCGCTAAGCAAAGCCATTATCACACGGCATGACGGTGTAATTGCAGTTAACTCCCAAAAAGGAGTGGGAACAACCATAGACATTTATCTCCCGGCCCAAAAACCCGGAAGGCACACCACCATGGAATCACTTTGTTTTTTTCCATCACAGCCTGAAAAAATTTTGGTCATGGATGCCGATGAAATGGTCAGAGATATAACACGACACGTCCTTGAAAGGGCGGGGTTAAAAGTTACCTGTGCCAAAAACGCTACAGATGCCGTCAAGAGTTACCGGAATGCCATGGAAGCAAACTATCCCTTCAGGGTAGTAATTCTCGACCTTATGACCAATGATAATGAAATGACCGGCGTAAGCACCTTAGAGCAGCTGAAAAAGCTTAATCCAGATGTTCAAGCCATCGTGTCAAGCGGCTATCCATCTGATCCGATAATAAAACAATACAAGCAATACGGTTTCCATGCCAGCATATCCAAGCCTTATACACCCAAAGATCTACTAGACATCATAAACAAATTTTCGCCATTACAGGAAAGTCACAATCCATAACTTTGTGCAGAAAAAATCAAACCCAGATGATAACTCCATAAAATCAAAGATCAACATGGAGAATACCCGATGAAAAACAATAACCGCACAATCCTCATCGTTGACGACACCAAAACCAACGTTGACGTGCTGGTACAGACCCTGAAATCAGACTACAGGCTGGGGGTAACCCTTAACGGAAAAGATGCCATCCGCTTTGCCGGGAGCCATCACCCGGACCTGATTTTGCTTGATATCATCATGCCGGAAATGGATGGATTTGAGGTATGCCTGGCTTTAAAAGCCGCCCCCAAAACCAGAAATATCCCCATTATTTTCATCACGGCCATGGACAACCATGCCCACCGCACCCGATGTTTTGAATGCGGCGGGGTGGATTACATCACCAAACCCTTTGTTCCCAAAGAAGTAAGGGAAAAGATCTCCAGGCATCTCATCCCCGGCTGATACTTGACTCTGCCCCATTGATGGATACGCCCATTACCCATGACTGAAATCCTTTTACCAAGAGAGACCGACAACAAAATGGAACAAAACCCCCATGACGGTACTGCCATCACAACGGATTACCACGGGAAAATACTCAAGGGAAACCACAGCCGTCGTCTGAAAGACCATATCAAAACAACCATTGCTGCCATGGAATCCTTTGAGAATACCATGGTTCCAGTCATTCCCTACCTGTCCGCCTGGCAGGAGAAAGAAAATGCCATGTGGTATGAATTTGCAGGGCAACGCTTCTGCCAGCTTATGGCCTGTGGTCCGGATACGGTGGCGACAACCTTCCGCAAAAATATTCTTGAACGACGAGTCTACAATTACCTGGAACAAAACAGCGGATGTGTCAACACCCAGACCCTGAAACAATGGGAATTGTCCGGCTCCCGCAGGGGGCTCCGGGAAGAAGGAGAAAAAAAAGGCTTGGTGGAAGCGGTGTACAAGGTTCAACTCCCCGACGGTTCCATTGCATGGCTCAAGGACCAGGCCACGGTGACAGCCTTTAACCAGGATCATATTCATATCTCATCGGGATGCCTGACCCTGGTTACCAAAGAAATGGAAGCAGAAGAAGAACTGTTGCGCACCCAGGAGCAACTCAAGGAAAACGCCCAGGCCCTGAAACTTGCTCATAAAATCCAGGAAAAAAACACGGCAAAACTCTCCCGGGCCATTGAAGCCGTTGAAACCGCCAGAAAAGAGGCAGAAAAGGCCAACCGGGCAAAGAGCGAATTTCTGGCCGTCATCAGCCACGAAATCAGAAATCCCATGAACGGCATCATCGGCACCTGCGATCTCATCATGGCCGATGCACTCTCCACCCAGCAGAACGAATACCTTGGCATCATCAAAAATGCTGCCATTTCCCTCCTGGGACTGATCAATGATATTCTGGATTTTTCCAAGATTGAAGCCGGGAAACTGGCCTTCATGGAAACTACCTTTGACATAAGAGATGTCATTGAGGATGTTTCCGATCTATTTCTGGAGCTGATATCCAAAAAAGAACTGGACCTGGTGCTGGATATCCACCCTAAAGTTCCCATGAACGTCATCTCCGATCCCATGCGCCTGAGACAGGTGCTGATCAACCTGACCTCCAATGCACTGAAATTCACCGAACAGGGCGAAATTGTCATCGGCGTGGCCCCCTGTCTTGCCAACGGTTCCCATGCCGAACTTGAGTTTTATGTCAGTGACACGGGTATCGGCATTGCACCTGTACACATGGAGAACCTGTTTGATTCTTTTACCCAGGTCAATGATCCGGTGAAGCCGGAATACGGCGGCACTGGACTGGGTCTTGCCATATCCCGGCAGATCGTTACCATGATGGACGGCACTATCTGGGTGGAAAGCACCCCGGCCAAGGGCAGTACCTTTTATTTCAAGGCCCCTTTTAAATGTGCCGAAGAAAATCCGGAGGATTCCCTGGCAATTCCCCGGGATTTCCGACAATACAGAGCACTGGTTGCCGCAAATGAGGGCACCGGCCGTCAGGTACTCCGACGTCTCCTGGACACCTGGGGATTCAAAGTCTCCCTTGCAGATTCCGGGCTTAAGGCCCTTGAAGCTCTGTCTGGCACCCCTGAACCATTTGAGCTGATTGTCATGGATATGAACCTGGCCGATCTGTCAGATGCATATATCCGCAATAAATTAAAAACCATTTCCCGCGAAGCTGTTTTTATTTCCATCACCCGCATGGGCATAAAGGAAGAGGCCCTGCGGGCAGTGGATCTCGGTATCACAAGCTCACTGACCAAACCCGTTAAAGAATCACTGCTGCTTGAAACCATCAAAAAGAGATTTGGATTTTCCCCACAAGATCTTGATGTACAAAAAGACCCTGCCCCATCCGGGGAACGCTTTTTAAATACCAGAGTTCTCATTGTGGAAGACAATACCATCAATTTGAAAGTCGGTTCAGAAATGCTGCGACTGGCAGGCGTGGATGTGGAAACCGCCCAGAATGGAATAGAAGCCGTTGAAAAGGTACAGCACACAGCCTATGATGCCGTGCTCATTGATATCCAGATGCCACTCCTGGACGGCATTGAAGCCTCCCGCATCATCCGCCAGCAATTTTCCAGCCGGGATCTGCCCATCATTGCCATGAGCGCCCATGCCAAATCCATAAAATGGAAGGCCTGTGTGGACGCTGGTATCAACGACTATATTCTAAAGCCCTTCAGTAAAGAGGCCCTGTTAACCGTTCTGAAAAATCAACTGGGCTACCGCCATGGCATACTTCCCCCTAAGATGCCCCAGCCCCCCCCAACACCCCAGAAGGCGCCGGAGATAAAAGAATCTACCTGCTTTCCCGGACTCAATATCAAGGAAGGCATTGAACGCCTGGGGGGCAGTAAAGAAATCTTTGCAGATATTTTATCTGATTTCTGTGAAGAACACGCCACATTTCACAAGGCACTGAAACAGCTGCTTGAAAAACATGATTTCAAGGGGGCTGCCACCCTGGCACATTCCATAAAGGGAGCCGCCGGAAACATTTCAGCCCCCCACCTGTTTCAAGCCGCAAAAGAGCTGGAACTGGCCTGCTGGAACAAAAAAAAAATGGAAATTAAAACATTGTTACCCCCGGCAAAGAAGGCCTTTGATGAAGTATGCCAGGGAGCCCGGGAATTTTTTATCCACATCCGGCAACAACAAGACCCCAACCATCCGGAATATCCGGAAAGCCAGCCCCATGACCGGAGGCTTTGGCCAATGATGCAATCCTTGCTGGAAAGCCTGGACAGTTTTGACCCCATCCTGTCTGAAACCCTGGCAGCTGAAATCCAGCCATTTATGCCTGAAACCGCAAAAACAGACATGGCATCCCTTACAAAACATATTAAAAATTACCAGTTTGATGATGCCCGTAAAATTTTAGAAGCGCTCATGGCTCCCCTGGAGTCTTAAGGATTTAATCCATGAAAACCATTAATGACTGCACTATCCTTGTGGTGGACGACACCAAAGCCAATGTGGCGGTACTTGTCCAGGCCTTAAGAGAAACCTATAAACTGGGAGTCACCCTCAATGGAGAGGATGCCATAAAGTTTGCCCAGGAAAAAAAACCGGACCTGATCCTGCTGGATATTGTCATGCCCGGCACCGACGGATTTGAAGTGTGCCGGAGACTCAAGGCAATGCCTGAAACCAAAGATATCCCCATTATTTTTATCACCGCCATGGATGATCTGAGCCATAAAACCAAGGGATTTGATTTCGGAGCCGTGGATTACATCACCAAACCCTTTGATATCACCGAGGTCAAAGCCCGGGTAAAAACCCATCTCACCCTGAAGCTGGCCCAGGAAGCCCTTAAAAATCAGAATGTCATCCTGGAGGAGATGGTCCGGGAACGAACCATGGAACTTAGAAAAGCCCAGATTGAAGTGATCAGCCGCCTGGGAAAAGCTGCGGAATACAGAGACCAGGACACCGGTACCCACATCAACCGCATGAGTAAATACTGCCGCATCATGGGCAAAGCCTTGGGATTGACCCGGGAAGAATATGATCGTCTGGATCTGGCATCCACCATGCATGATGTGGGTAAAATAGGCATCTCGGACAACATACTATTAAAGCCGGGCAAATTGGATGTGGAAGAATGGAAATCCATGAGAAGCCACACCCGCATCGGCGAACAACTGCTGTCCGGGGGATCATCCCAGCTGCTGGAGGTGGCCCGCATCATCGCCATGACCCACCACGAAAAATGGGACGGCACCGGTTATCATCAGCAGCTAAAGGGAAAAGAAATTCCCCTGGCTGGGAGGATCACCTGCATCTGTGATGTATTTGATGCCCTGATCTCCCGAAGGCCCTACAAAGAACCCTGGCCCGTGGAAAAAGCCATGGCGGAAATCAAACGGGGAAAAGGCGTTTTTTTTGATCCGGAGCTGGTGGACCTCTTTCTTTCTCTGGAACCGGAGATCCTGAAAATCGTGGAAGCCCACCAGGATGAAATCATGTAACGAGCCTTAACATGCCCGGGGAATCATGCTTCCAGCCGTGCTGATTTCAATATAGGATGCCCCGTGGTCACAGCCAAAATGCCCGGCAAGTACGGTGATGAGATCCTCTGAATCAAATTTACCCTCATCCACCAGGCGTTGGATGGCCTTTTGAATGGGATCGGTGTTAAAATCCCGGCGCTCAATAAAATAGGGAAACACGCCAAAGGACAATGCCATCACCCGCATGACCCGCTCATTATACATCTGGGCATAAATGGGGTTATCTCCCCGATAGGCTGCAATGGCAAGGATGGTACGACCGGAAATGGAATCTGCCACAATGGCCCGGGTATTGAGACGCATGGATGCCTTCACCGCTGATTTGGCCAGATAGGCCGTCACCTTATTTTCCAAAAGATAAGGGGTATCCAGAAACGAACTGCGATCGGCTTCCACTTCCCCGGCAATGCGGGCCATGGTCTGCACCGCTTCCAGGGGATAGCGACCGTTGGCCGTCTCCCCGGACAGCATCAGGGCATCGGCATGGTCCAGGCAGGCGTTGGCCACATCGGAGACCTCGGCCCTTGTGGGACGGGGGGAATGAATCATGGAATGCAGCATCTGGGTGGCCACGATCACCGGACAATGGTGACTGATGCAGGTTTTAATCATCTTTTTCTGGATCAGGGGAATTTTCTCAGCTGGGATCTCCACTGCCAGATCCCCTCGGGCAATCATTACCCCATAGGCCACCTCCAAAATTTCCTCCAGATGATCCACCCCTTCCCGGTTTTCAATCTTGGCAATGATCTTCATGGGGCTTTGTTTTTCATCGAGAATCTTCTGCACGGCCAGGACATCTTCCCTGCTACGCACAAAGGAGTGGGCAATGAAGTCCAGGTTCTGGTCTGCGGCAAACCGAATGAAATCCTTGTCTTTCTGACTCAAGGCCGGTAATTTCACGTGCACCGACGGAATGTTCACGCTTTTTTTCCCCTGGATCACCCCGTCGTTTTCCACCTTGCAGTACAGAAAATCCTCATCCTTTTCCATCACTGTCAACGCCACATCCCCGTCATCAATAAGGACAGAGCTTCCCACCGGCACATCATGGACAAAATTGCCATGGGAGACACAGATGGTTTCCCCCATGCATTGACACTCGGGATCTCCTTTGATGCGTACCCTGTCCCCATAGGTAACCTTCAGGGGATTTTTAGAGGCACAGGTGCGAATCTCCGGCCCCTTGGTATCCAGGAGGATGGCAATTTTATTTGAAACCTGGCGGACAGCGGTGATGACCTTCATGGCACTTTCATGGGTCATGTGGGCCGTGTTAAGGCGTACAACGTCCATGCCCGCCTGGTGAAGGATCTTTAAAAAATCAGGCTGACAGTTAAGATCGGATATGGTGGCCACAATTTTTGTTTTTCTTGGCATAATGTTTCCCCTGAATTACTTTTAATTGTTACAAACACGCTGTGTGCAGTGAAGCGTTGTTGTGGGCAAACCCCACCGTTGCCGCTGAGGGTGGAGACAGCTGCCCCCTCCCCCCTATTTGACTGCAATAAGTTCGACGGTGAAAATCAATGCAGCATAGGGTTCAATCTTGCCACCACCGGTGGGGCCATATGCCAGTTCAAATGGAATATACAGCTCATATTTTGAGCCCTCGGTCATAAGTTGAAGCCCTTCTGTCCACCCTTTAATTACGGCATTGAGTTGAAACGATGCTGTTTTTCCACGTTTGTAAGAGCTGTCAAAGACGATACCATCAAGGGTTCTACCTTCATAATGGGTTTCAACGGTGTCTGTAACAGCAGGTTTTCTCCCGCTTCCTTCAGTAATCACTTTATACTGAAGCCCGCTTGCAGTAACGATAACACCCTCTTTTTTGCTGTTTTCCTCGAGAAATTTTTTCCCGGCTTCAATATTTTTACTTCCCACTTTCATCTGCTCTGCCTGCTTTTTATCCTGCATTGCTCTTTGAAAATTCTGCATAATGTGCTGCATTTCACCAACAGGCATTTTTGATTGTTCACCATTAAAAGCCGCAATAAATGAATTGGCAAAAATCTCAGGATCAATTTCAAGCCCCTGTCTTTTAAAATCTCCACCCACACTTTGTCCCAGAACGTAGCTCACTTTGTCTAATTCAATTTTCATTCTAATTCCTTTTGGTTGATGATCCGATTTTTCCCTGCCTTGCGGACTCCCATGGAGTTATACTTTTTGTCTGTTCATCTTTTAAGTCGATTTTACCATCAACATCCGTCAAGACGATCCTGGCATTTTTTCTCCTGGCATTTTTCAGCCAGGCGCAATTTTCTTCTGGAAACTGCCTCTTTGTTGCGCCGGATATCCTCTGCTGTCACCAGCTTTAAAGGGGGAATCTTCACAGGTTTTCTGTTATCATCCAGAGCCACAAAGGTAAGATATGCAGAGGCCAGATGCACGCGGGTTCCGGCCAGAAGGTCCTCGGATTCCACACGCACACCAATTTCCATGGATGTTTTTCCGATCATATTAATACCGGCTTTTATGGTTATCAGATTCCCAATAAAGCAGGGATTATGAAAATCCAACCGGTCTATGGAGGCTGTCACACAAATCCGCCTTGTATGACGCACAGCCACCACACCGGCTGCATTATCAATTTCCTTCATTATGACCCCTCCGTGAACAATACCTGCCGGATTTGCGTCCTGGGGCAGCATCACCTTTGATATTATAACACTGGAGTCATGTGTACTTTTCTGATCTTTCATATGGCTACCTTTATAATTTTAAATTTTATATAACTGCCATGTCCCAGCGGACACAACGAACAGTGGGTCGTAGACGCGGAGCCAAATGGCATTATACCGCCCCGGGCGGACCATCGGACCGGCCCCGGGCCGTCGGCGGCCCATTTGTTCTGCCGGTCTAAAGCGCAGGAACTGCGGGCAGGTTTGTCCTCAAACAGCCTGCGCTTCTTAACGACCGGCAGGGCAAATGGGCTGATCGCCTTTAGCTCCGAATGGGCCGGTCCGATGGTCCTGCGGGGGCTCTGCTGTCGGCATTTTCATATAAACTATCACGCTGGATTTGAAATCAAAATTCACCTGCATTTTTTTATATGGAAAAGCAGGTACCGGGTATTAACATCAAGCGCTTTTTCCCTTAAACTACAAGCTGGCTTCAATCCACCGCAGTTTTCCAGTCATAGCGACGTTTAATATACTTGAGAATCAGGGATGTTTCAGTAGTCACCACCCCGTCAATTTTATAAATTTTCTGGGAAATCAAGGTATTGAGATCTTCAATGGAGTGCGCATTGAATTCCGCATAGATATCAGATCCGCCTGTGGTGTGAACAATATACCATATCTGCTTTATTTTGCTTAACTCACTACTGACATGATCCATCTTTTTTACATCGGCATTGATCTTAAGAATTCCCACAATTTCAAATCCAAGTTTCAGGGGATTGCTCACAGCCACGATCTGAATATATTCTTCCTTGATAAGACGGGCAAGGCGGGTTCTGACAGTGGCCTCGGAGATACCAAGAGCTTTGGCAATGAGGGTGTTGGCCATTCTGCCGTCTTTCTGTAATAACTCAATGATTTTACAATCGGTTTGATCTATATGGGATTCCACGGCATCTCCTTCAAAAAACGACTATTCAAAAAAAGGGCTTGGGCAGCACATGGGCCAGACTTGCGTTGTTGTTATTTTTATTTAAAGTCCTATTTATTATGCACTCCAGAGTCATAAGTTCTCATAACCTATTGAAATCATTATGCCAGATCCAATGGATTCTCAAAGCCAGACTTAATGATTTCAATGGGTTATCTAAAATCAAAAGAAACCATGGTGAGAACTTATGACTGACGAGTTATGCACAGACACTTATCAAAAACATGGAACCTAATAAAAGCCTCACCCTCCAATAGCACAAGGCTGTCAACCTTGCCCACTAAATTATGATGGGTAGCCAAACTCATTGACCCACAATTACGAGGGTCTCATTCCCATTTTCCCGCCCGGAGGCTTCATTAGCTATGGGGAGTAATGGGGATCGGGCTTTCCTAAAATCATATCCATAGAATGCTATGACGATGCCTGGGAAATGGGAATGTACCCATTATGGGGGCGGGTTAATGTTAAGAGCAGCCCCAACATAAAAAAAACCCATGTCATCTTAAAGAATAAGGAGGACATGGGTTTTAGTTATTTTACGCCTTACATAAACGATGATCATCATCAGCTGATGATTATCCCGGGGGCATTTATGTTTGCCCAGGCGGACGGCTACTTTTCCACGGGCATGGAAGTAATGGTCCCATCCCAGGTATCAACTTTGGCATCGGCATCAACCTCTTCTTCGGTGAACCAGGTTGATGTCACATTTTTCTGCTCCGTAAAAAAACGGATACCGTCCCTGCCCATGGCATGGAGATCACCAAAAAACGATTGCTTGTGACCCGTAAATCCAAAAATACCGTTGGGAACAGGAATTCCCACATTAACCCCCACCATGCCGCCATGGGTTCTAAAGGCAAACTGCCTTGCCCAATAGCCGTTCTGGGTATAAATAACAGATCCGTTGGCAAAACGATTATTGTTCATAACGGTAATGCCCTCTTCAAAATTTTTCACCCGTTTAACACACAGCACCGGTCCAAACACCTCTTCATTGCCAATGGTCATATCTTCGGTGACGTGGTCAAAAATGGTGGGCCCCACCCAAAAACCATTTCTACACTCTTCAGGAACACTGGGGTTACGGCCATCCAGAACCAGTTTGGCCCCTTCTTTTACGCCGGTCTCAATCCAGTTGGTAATATAATCCCTGTGACCTGAATTCACAACTGGGCCCATGCCGACCCCTTTTTCGTAGGCTTTGCCCAGTGAGGCTTCCTTTGAGTATTTCACCAGCAGTGCCACCAGATCGTCGGCAATGGCGTCTTCCACACAGATGGCGGGTAAAGCCATGCACCGGGCACCTGCACAACCAATGTATGCATTCATGATTCCCCTTGCCGTGCGGTCAAGCTTGCAGTCACTCATGACAAGGGCATGGTTTTTGGCTTCTGTCAGGGCCTGGACCCGTTTTCCATTGGCAGCTGCCGTGGAATAGATATGAAGCCCCACCTTGGTGGACCCCACAAAGCTGACCCCAACAATGGAGGGATGTTTGAGAAAAATTTCCGCCTCTTTTCTACCGGCGGTGACAATATTTAATACACCTTCCGGCAATCCGGCTTCAACCCAAAGTTCTGCTATTCTCATCACCGCCTGGGGAACAAAACTTGCCGCCTTCAGCACCATTGTGTTTCCCGTGGCGATGCACAATGGTGCCATCCAGCCCATGGGAATCATGGCGGGGAAATTCCAGGGGGCAATGCCGGCAAAAACACCCACCGGTTCGTTGAACAACACCGTGTCATAGCCGTTGGAGATATTCATGACGGAATCGCCCTTCATCAAGTGGGGAATACCACAGGCAAACTCAACCACCTCTGTCACCTTTAATATATCGCCCATGGCCTCTTCCCATTTTTTCCCTTCCGAGGCGGCAACAATATGGGTCAATTCTTCAAGGTGCTTATCCAGAAGTGCTTTCATCTTGAAAAGAACCTGAACTCTCTTGCTGGGAGGAGTGGCGGCCCAGGCCGGAAAGGCCTGGCTTGCGGCGTCAATGACTGCCTCCACTTCGTCCTGGGTGCACTGGGGGGCCAGGTGGGTTATCTCCCCGGTGGAGGGGTTGAAGCACTCCATATATTTTTCTGTTTTGGAATCAACAAATTCATTGTTGACAAAATATTTCAATTTCGTTGGCTGGCTTATCATGATTTTAAACTCCTGGGGTTAAATTGGCATCGCCATATCAGATTAATTTTAAATGTGATCTTTGGGATCATACGACATATTTAATAAAAAATCAACCACAATTAAACGATATATATTAAAAATATAAAAAAATAATTCGATATACGTAGAATCAGTCCGTATTAACTTTTTTATTGGAGAAAAAGGTAACCCGCCAATTATAATGAATGGGCCACGTTATGAGCAAACCCCAAAATCGCCCAAGCAAAACTTGAACGTTTAATTAAAAGGTCTGTTTAATCGCTTTTTCAACTGCAACAACAATTCTGTCGATTTCGTCATTGGAAACCGTCAGACAGGGTACAAAATAAAGGGTGGTATTCAATCCGGGAAGACTGGAATTGGTTCGTCCCACAATTACCTTTTCCGCCAGAATATTTCCCATAAGCTCTGCCATCTTGGCTTCTGTGACCGGGGTTTTGCTTTTCTTGTCCTGGACGATTTCCACACCGCAAAAGAGTCCTACCCCCCGCACATCCCCCACCACAGACAGGGCTGTAAGTGCCTGCAGTTTTTCCAGCAGTACCATTCCCTTTTCCCGGCTGTTTTCCACAAGATTTTCATCTTCTATGATTCTTGTGCTTTCAAGGGCCGCCGCCATGGGTGCCGTACACCCCCCATAGGTGCTGATATCCCGAAAATAGTGGGTCTGGGTTTCGGGGTTTGCGGGATCGTTTAGAAAAATATCGTAAATTTCCTGCTTCACCGCCGTGGCGGACAATGCTTCGTAGGAACTTGCAAGGCCCTTTGCCATGGTGACAATGTCCGGATCAACATCATAATGCTCATGACCCCAGAATTTTCCGGTTCGACCGAATCCGCACACCACCTCATCCATGATGATCCACACCCCATATTTTTTACAGATCTCCTGGACAATGGGAAAATATTCCTTCACCGGCGGTATAATACCGCCACCTGCGGTGATGGGCTCCACGATGAAGCCCCCCACGGTGTCCGGCCCTTCTTTAAGGATCACATCTTCCACTGCCCGGGCACAGTCAATGTTGCATCCGGGGTAGGTCTTGTCAAAGGGACATCGGTAGCACAGGCAATGGGGCACTTCGGGGAACCCCTCCACAAAGGGCCCAAAATCTTTTTTACGCTCAAGCTGGCCGCAGGCACTCATGGCGGCAACGGTGGTACCATGATAATCGCGATCTCTATAAAGGATCTTGTATTTTCCCTTACGTGCAGGATCAATACGTGAAGCCAGGCGAACCATCTTAAAAGCTTTTTCATTGGCTTCCGAACCGGAGTTGGAAAAATACACCTTGTCCAGACGAGGCAGTTTTTCCAGCAGCTTACTGGCAAATTTAATGGAAGGAATGGTACCGTAGGCCCCGGCAAAATAAGGCATAACCTTCAGTTGCTCGTACACGGCCTTTGCGATGGACTCCCGACCATATCCCACCATGACACTCCATACCCCCCCGGAGGTGGCATCCAGGTATTCATTCCCCCGGATATCCTTGATCATCAACCCCTCTCCACCAACAACGATCATCTGTTCCCGGGTTTTGAAACAACTGTGTGATTTCAGGTGATGCCACAGACTATTCTTGTCCTGGGCCACCATCTCTTCAACATCATATTCAAGCCAATTTTCTGGTGATGCCATTTTGTTTTTCCTTATATTGTAATTTTTTGACTGTCCTGCCCAGGCCGTTTAGAAAAAATGGTAACAGGCCCTGCCCCATAACACTTTACTTTCGCTTCATTTAAGCAGTTTACATGCCAACCCAGGTGGAAACAAAACAACAACTTGAATTACAAGGAAATATTTGCCAATTGAGCATTTCAACACAAATCTTCAGCGCATGCCATCCCCGAAAACCGAGTCACAATAGACTTACAGAAGACACCAAGATCGATTAATATCTTGTTTTTTTTAAAAAAAACATTCGCTTCACTTTTGAAATATAAAATTTACATTTAAAATAATTTGTTATTTCAGCAAATTACAAATCTCACACCCCATGCAGATATGAATCAGGTTTAGCGCTCACAATTATCGTTATTTGAATTAAAGTTTAAAATCAGATACTTAAAATAAATAACACCCCATGGCATGCTGTTTGCTTTATGAGATAAACATTAGAAAGCAAGCTAAATCCAAGGATTCATACTCGATAATCCAGAGTTGCATCCAGACATAGATCAAGACACTGGATTATATAAATTTTGACTCATATCAGATTCCAGAGTCTTATCCGGTTGGAGTCAGGCTTGTGTTATTGTACTTTTGACAACAGGCTGTTTTTCAAGACAAATTGTAACCGAATCGTCAATAACCCAAACCTGACCCCACACGAAAGGCGAACACCGAAAGTTGAGATTTTTAAAATAGCAATCAGGTAAAATCCTGCACTTTATGATTTTTATTCAGCAAACATACTTAAAAAGCATATTCCAAAATTAAAGGAGGCAACATCATGAGCAGTCAAATACCTTCCCATGCACAGGTGGTCATTATCGGTGGCGGCATCGTCGGTTGCAGTACCGCCTACCATCTGGTGGAACTGGGATGGAAAGATGTGGTACTACTGGAACGCAAACGCATTTCTTCCGGAACATCCTGGGCAGCGGCAGGACTTCTGGGACAGCTCTGGTCCACAAGTCCCCTGACGAAACTTGCCAAATACGGTGCGGATCTCTATGCCGGCCTTGAAGCCAAAACAGGTCAGCCCACCGGTTATAAACGCAATGGATCCCTCCGGGTATCACGTACCCAGGCCAGGAGAAGCGAATATCAGCGAGCCCTTGGCATGGCCCGGGCCTTTGGCATCAAGATGGAAGAAATCAGCATGGAAGAGGCAAGAAAGCTGTTTCCCGTCATGCAGACCGAAGATCTCACCGGTGCCTGGTACCAGCCCGATGACGGCGTCACCAACCCCGAAGACACCACCCAGGCCCTGGCCAAAGGGGCGCGCATGGGTGGGGCCAGCATTATTGAAAACATCAAGGTGCTGGACATCACCCTTAAAAATAACACGGTTACCGGGGTAAAAACCGACCAGGGCGACATCAGTTGTGAATATGTGGTCAACTGTGCCGGCATGTGGGGCCGGGAAGTGGGCAAAATGGTGGGGGTCAGTCTCCCCCTGGTGGCGGCGGAACACATGCACATGACCACGGAACCCATTGAAGGTGTTTACAAGGAAATGCCCTATCTCCGGGACATGGACGGCTACATCTACATCAAAGAAGAAATGGGCGGACTGCTCATGGGCGGGTTTGAGCCCATGGCAAAAACCTGGGGTGTCAAAGGTATTCCCGACAATTTCGAATACACCCAGCTGGATGAGGACTGGGACCAGATGGATCTATTCATCCAGAATGCCATCATCCGATGCCCCGCCTTTGCCGAAGCCGGTGTCACCAACCTCACCACCGTACCCGAAAGTTTTACCCCGGACACCTCCTATCTGCTGGGGGAAGCCCCGGGGGTGAAAAATTTTTTCGTGGGCTGCGGAATGAACTCCGTTGGCATCACCAGCGCCGGCGGTGCCGGCATGGCTCTTGCCACCTGGATCGTCCAGGGATATCCGGACGAAGACCTCTGGCCGGTGGATGTCCGGCGGTACAACAAATGGCAAAACAACCTGAAATACATTGAAGAACGGGTCAATGTGGAATCCGTGGGCAATCTCTATGCCGACCATTACCCTTTTAAACAGCCCACCTCATCAAGGGATGTTCTGAAAACCCCCATCCACGACCGTTTAAAAGAAATGGGGGCATGCTTTGGCGTGGTATCCGGATGGGAACGGGCCAACTGGTTTGCGCCCAAGGGTGTGGAAGCCAAATATGAGTACAGCTGGGAACGTCAGAACTGGTTTGAATACTCCGCCCAGGAACACATGAACATCCGGGAAAATGTGGGTATCTACGATCTGACGTCCATGGGAAAATTTTTCATGCAGGGAAGGGACGCAGAAAAGGTACTCCAGATGCTGTGCTCCAATGATGTGGCACAACCCATTGGCAAGGTGGTGTACACCCAGATGCTCAATGAACGGGGCGGCATTGAAGCCGACATCACCGTGACCAAAATGGAAGAAGACAAATTCTTCATCGTCACCGCAGGCGCCACCACCACCCGGGATTTTGACTGGATAAAACGCCACACCCCGGAGGATGCCCACGCCGTCCTCACCGATGTAACCTGGTCCTATACCTTGCTGGGTGTCATGGGTCCCAAATCCCGGGATCTGTTGCGTAAAATCACGGATGCCGATCTTTCCAATGAGGCCTTTCCCTTTGCCACTGCCAAGGAAATTTACGCGGGCTCTGCCACGGCCTATGCCATTCGCATGAGTTTTGTGGGCGAGCTGGGTTGGGAACTCTATATTCCCACACCCTTTGCCCAGGGTATTTTCGACGAATTGATAAAGGCCGGGGAGGAATTCAATGTCAAGATGTGCGGACTGCATGCCGTTGATTCCCTGCGCCTTGAAAAGGGATACCGCCACTGGAGCAGCGACATCACCCCTGATGACACCCCCTACGAAGCGGGCCTCGGGTTTGGTGTCAAGCTTGGCAAGGATGATTTCATCGGCAAGGCCGCCCTGGTAAAACAAAAGGAAGAGGGCCTGAAGAAAAAACTGGTGATATTCACCATTGACGATCCAGAGCCCCTGATCTACCATGATGAGCCCATCTATCGGAACAGTATCCTGGCCGGAGAGAACACCCACGGTTCCTATGCCCATGTCACCGGGCATTCCATCGGCATGGTATACCTCTCCAATGAGGACGGAATCACCGATGAGTGGATCATGGACGGCTCCTATGAAATAGAGGTGGAAAACAAGCGCTATCCCATCACCATTCATTTAAAAGCCCCCCATGATCCCCAGGGGAAATCCATCAAGGTCTGAACCCGACGTCCCGACCTTTTGATGAGAAAAAGCCCCTGTTTTCCATGGGCAGGAAAAGATAACAGGATACTATAAAATTTCTGTGAGGGCTGTATCGCCTGTTTTTCCACGGACGATGCAGCCCCAACGGGAGATGTATCAAGATTAAAAAGGAGTGAACATGAAGCGACCCATCAAGTCAGGAAAACTGTACAATGGCGGCTTCAGCCTCAATGTCCTCACCGATGACGAGCTGTACGAAATTCATCTGGGGACCCTTGAGATACTGAAAACCACCGGTGTATATGTGGAAAGTGAGGAGGCCCGGGAAATTTTCAGCAGCGGCGGTGCCACCATAAACGAAAAAAACAAAGTGGTCACCTTCCCTTCCTATGTGGTGGAGGATGCCATAAGGTCGGCACCGGATACCTTCCACGCATACGGTCGCATTCCGGAAAGCGACGTGGTGCTGGAGGCCAACCGGGTGACCTTTACCAACTTTGGGGAAGGGATCATGTTTGTGGATCCCTACACCGGAGAACATCGTCAAACCACCAAAAAAGATGTGGAAATGGCGGCCCGGGTCATCGACTTTCTTCCCAACGTGGAAACCTACGAACGGTGCATGCTCTCCCATGACAAACACCACGCGGTCCAGGCCCTTCACAATGCCGAAGCCTCACTGACCAACACCACCAAACACCATTGGCTGGGTCCGGTGGACCGATACCAATGCGGAAAAATCATTGAGATCTGCTCGGCCATCGCCGGGGGCAACGACAAGTTCAGGGAACGTCCCTTCTTAACCTTTGTCACCTGCCCCATCAGCCCTTTAAAACTTTCCAGCCACCATTGCGACATCATCATTGAAGCCGCCCAAAACGGCATGGGCGTCAACTGCATCGGCATGGCCATGTCCGGTGGCTCATCCCCCATCCACATCGCCGGCACCCTGGTACAGCAGAACGCCGAACTACTTGCCAGCCTTGTTCTTTGCCAGCTGGTGAAAAAAGGAGCCTCTTTTATCTATGCCAGTTCCACCTGTCCCCTGGACATGAAACAGGGCACCGCTTCGGTGGGATCGCCTGAAACCGGCATCATCAATGCCGCCGTGGCAAGGCTTGCCCGCTACTACAACCTGCCGAGCTTTGCCGCCGGTGGTTAGGGCGATTCCAAAGTAACTGATTATCAGTCAGGCCACGAAAAAACCATCACCGGTATCCTTCCGGCGTTGTCAGGGTGCAACGTCATTTACGGACTGGGAATGCTGGAGATGGGCATCACTTTTGATCTGGCACAACTGGTACTGGACAATGAAGTGGCCGGCATGATCAAAAGAACGGTGAACGGTATTGAGGTCAACGATGAAACCCTTTCTCTGGATACGATCAAGGAGGTCGGACCCTTTAAGGATTATCTTGCCCACAAAAGTACATTCAAGAACATGCGGCTGACCACCAGTCCCAAATTGATGAATCGACAGATGCGGCCCCGATGGGAAGCCGCCGGTGGCAAGAACGCCTATGAAAGGGCCCGGGATGAGGTGCACCATATTCTGGAAACCTATGAACCCCCGAAACTGTCCGACGAAATACTGAAAAAGGTACGTGACATCGTGGATGCTGCAGAAGCAGAGGTGGGAATCGAATAAATCCCCGGCGGTAGAAGGCCCTGCCGCCACCGACATGGAATCACCACGGCTTTGATGCATCCCGGGCGGTTCCGGACACGATAAAATGCCGGTCATGGCTTCACGCCATGGCCGGTACCAACCCCAAAAAAACGATCTAAAGAAGGATATCAACAATGCGTATTTATGTGTGTGTCAAACATGTGCCGGACACAGCTGCCAACATTAAGATTGTTGGAGATGACGCCTATGACACCCAGGTCAAGTATGTTGCCAATCCCTACGATGAGTACGGTGTGGAAGAGGCGGTGACCCTGGTGGCCAAGGCCAAAGAGGGAGAAGTCGTTGCCGTATGTGTGGGCAATAAAGGGGCTGCCAACACCTTGAAATCCGTCATGGCCATGGGGGCTCACCGCAGCATTCTGGTGAAAACCGATGATCAGTTCCCCGGCAGTGATCTGACGGCAAAGGCCCTGGCCAAAGCCATCACGGACGATGGCAATGCGGATCTTGTCTTCATGGGAAAACAGTCCGTGGATTCAGAGGGCATGCAGACCTCCTACCGATTGGGAATGGCTTTGTCCCTTCCCGTGGTCACCGGCGTTGTATCCCTTGCCCAGGAGGGGGACACCATTAATGTACAAAGGGAAATAGATGGCGGCGCAAGGGAAACCCTTGCGGTGAAGACCCCTTGCATTCTGGGCGCCACCAAGGGTTTGAACGAACCAAGATTCCCCAAACTGCCCGACATTCTCAAGGCAAAGAAAAAAGAAATCAAGGAAGTGGATCTTCAAAGCATGGGATTTACCGACGAAGGGCAATGTAAACTTAAATCCCTGGAACCGGTTCAGGAACGCTCCAATGCGAAAATACTACAGGGAAGCACCCAGGAAATCGTGTCCTCTCTGGTGAAAATTTTAAGGGAAGAAGAAAAGGTTCTTTAAGGAGAAAACCATGTCCAAGATAGGCGTATTCATCGAAACGGCAAACCAGGAGATCAAAAAAAGTGTCCCCGGCGTCATCTCTGCCGCTGCCGGGGCTGGCCAGGTTGTGGGATTCATCCTGGAAGACAATGCCGACAACTACAAGGAAGAACTGGAAGCTTACGGCGTCACGGAGATTGTGAACCTCACCGGGGGAGACATTGTTTTCTCCAGACAACCGGAGGCCGCAGGACAGGCCCTGGCCCAGGGAGCAAAAGCCTTTGGCGTAAAGGCCCTCATCGGTGTGAGCAGCCCCGTGGGCAACGATCTTCTGGCCCGGGCCGCCATGGAATTAAAGGCTCCTCTGGCCCTGGACTGCATTGATGTGGATTTTGCAGCAAACTGCGTGAAAAAATCCCATTTTTCCGGCAAGGCCATTGCCACCCTGGAAATGACAGGCGATGTGTTTGTCTGCGCCATACGGCCCAACACCTTTGAAGCCGTTCAGGCCCCCGGCAGTGCCACCGTCATTGAACACAATGTCACCATAAAAGACCCTGGAAATATCATTGTCACCGCCGTTGATGCCGTGGATTCCTCCCAAAAAGATCTCACCGAGGCCACCGTAATTATCTCCGGCGGACGACCCATGGGCTCCAGTGAAAATTTTAAAATACTTGATGCCTGTGCAAAAAAACTCCATGCGGTGGTGGGTGCATCCAGGGCCGCAGTGGATGCGGGCTTTGTCCCCCATTCCATGCAGGTGGGCCAGACCGGCAAAATCGTCAGCCCCAAACTCTACATCGGATGCGGTCTCTCGGGTTCGGTGCAGCATTTTGCCGGCATGAAAACCTCCAAGGTAATTGTGGCCATCAACACGGACAAGGATGCCCCCATCTTCAGCAAATCTGATTACGGCATCATCGGGGATCTGTTTGAGGTGGTACCGGCATTGACAAAGGAACTGGAAAGACAGGGACAATGAAACCATGACACTGTATCTTGCTCTTAAATCAGCGATTATGGCACTTTTACTCGCTGTGGCATTTTACCTCTTTAAAACCAAGGTAAAACGGCTTTATCTCATCATGCAATCCGTGGACGGCACCGGTCCCGGTCAGCCGGATCACATACGACAACGCATGGGTGTTCTGTTTAAGGATGTGCTGGGCCAGAGCAATGTACGGCGCAAAAAAATGACTGGCTGGGCACACACCCTTATCTTTTTCGGATTCATGGCGGTCCAGCCCCACTCCCTGGAACTGATGGTCCGGGGAGTTATCCCCGGTTTCAGCGTGGGACACCTTGTGCCGGGGCTGTACAACGCCTATCTATGGATTGCAGATCTCCTTGGTTTCCTGGTACTTGCAGGGTTTTCCTATGCCGCCTACCGCAGGTTCGTTGAAAAACCCAGATACCTCACCATGGGCAGGGATGCCAATCTGATCATCCTTTTCACCTGTATTATTATCATCACCTTCCACCTGATCAATGCCTGCCAGGTTGTCTCCGAATATGCGGCCCATGGCTATGATTACAGCGGCGTATTTCCCGTTTCCGGCATGATCGTCACGATTTTCGGCATGGAAAGCCTGTCAGCCGGCACCCAGACGATTCTGTTTGAGATCTTCTACTTCATTCACATGTTGACCATCCTGGGATTTCTTATCTATATCCCCGGTTCCAAGCACCTGCACCTTTTGGCTGCGGTTCCCAATGTATTTTTAAAACCCCTGAAACGGGAAAAAGCCATCCAGAAGACTGACATTGAAGACGAAGATGCAGAAAGCTTCGGACTTGGTAAAATCAGCGAACTCAACTGGTACAATGTGCTGAACCTCTATGCCTGCACCGAATGCGGCAGATGCCAGGAGCAGTGCCCGGCTGATCATACGGGAAAACCGTTATCTCCCAAGGCCATTATACACGATCTGAAAACGGAGCTCTTCCGGTGGTCCCAGCCCATTTTGGAGGGCAAAAAAGAGGAGATCGAACCCTTTGCAGGGGAGGCCTCGGGCATCACCTCTGATGTACTCTGGTCCTGCACCACCTGCCGGGCCTGCGAAGATATCTGTCCGGTGAACATCCAGCACCTGGATTTTATCCTAGAGGCCAGAAAATACCAGGTGCTCATGGAGGCAAGTTTTCCTGCCGAAATGCAGGACACCTTCACCAACCTTGAAAACCAGGGCAATCCCTGGGGATTCAGTGCAGACACCCGGGGCAACTGGGCCAGTGGGCTTGGTATTCCCACCATAAATGAGAATCCCAACCCGGAGATACTGTGGTTTGTGGGATCGGCTTCCTCCTTTGACGATCGTGCCATTAAAATTTCAAAAGCCCTTGCCCAGCTGTTGAAAATCGCCGGTGTAAATGTGGCAATTCTCGGAGAGCAGGAGTGGGGCGTTGGTGATACGACCCGCAGGGCTGGAAATGAATACCTGGCACAGATGATGATCATGCAAAATGTGGAGACCCTGAACGAATGCAAGCCCAAAAGAATCCTCACGGCCTGCCCCCACACCTACAACATGCTGAAAAACGAATATCCGGACTTTGGTGCAGATTTTCCTGTGGTGCATCATTCCCAATTCCTGCTGGAGCTGGTCAAACAGAACCGATTGATCCTGGATGACAGGGCACTTGGTACCATCACCTTCCATGACTCCTGCTATCTGGGACGATGGAACGGCATCTTTGACGAACCAAGAGAGCTCATCGCACGGATGAACCGATCACAGCGACCCGTTGAGATGAAACGATCAAGGGAAAAGGGCTTCTGCTGCGGTGCCGGTGGGGCAAGAATGTTCATGGAGGAGACCCTGGGCAGTTACATCAACGTGGACCGGGCAAAGGAGATCACGGCCACCGGTGCCGACATGGTGGCATCTGCCTGCCCCTACTGCATCACCATGCTCCAGGACGGACTTAAAGAGTGCAACAGCAATATAATCGTTCATGATCTTGCGGAACTGCTGCTGCGAAAAATACAAACCAATAACTGAAAACAAAGGAAAAAAAATGAAGCACAATGCACAATTAAATCCCAAACCCAATGGGTTCCTGGGAACCTATGACCCCAAATTATTCTGGAACACCCTGATCCTGGTTTCCGCAATCACCTTGTGGGGTATCCTTGCGCCGGACAATTTTTCCAATGCCATGAACGCATCCCAGGGCTGGATATCCGTTCATTTCGGCTGGTTTTTCATGCTTGCGGTGTCTTTTTTCATGATTTTCCTACTCTGGGTTTCCATGAGCCGCTACGGCTCCATTCCCCTGGGACAGGATGGGGATTTACCTGATTTTACCTTCACCTCCTGGATTGCCATGCTGTTCAGCTGCGGCATCGGCATCGGGTTCATATTCTGGGGAATAGCAGAACCCCTTTATCACTACATGTCACCCCCCTATCTGGCCAAGGGAGCCACCCCCGGTGCCGCACCGGTGGCCATTCAGATCAGCATTCTGCACTGGGGCATACACGGATGGGCCTGTTATGCCGTGGCCGGCCTTGCCATTGCCTACAGCACCTACCGTTTAAAACTGCCCCTTTCCATCTCCAATTCCCTGTATGGTATTCTGGGGGACAAAATCAATGGATTCTGGGGAAAACTGGTGGATTTTCTGGCCGCCTTTGCCACCATTGCCGGCATTTCCACCTCCCTTGGCATGGGCTTGATGTCCATCAAATTCGGCATAAATCACGTTTTCGGAGCCGATCTTGGCACCACAGGCCTTGTGGTGGTCATGCTATTTCTCATTGCCGGCTACACGATTTCAGCTGTTTCAGGACTTAACAAAGGCATCAAATACCTGAGCAACATCAATATGATCCTGGCGTTTCTGGTCCTGATCTTCTTTCTCTTTGCAGGTCCCACAACCTTTCTTCTCAACCTCATGGTGGATTCCGTGGGAGAATATTTTTCAAATTTCATCTTCATGTCTTTCTGGACCGACCCCATGGCCCAGGCCAGTGAAGGCAAATGGCTGGGATGGTGGACCATTTTCTACTGGTGCTGGTGGATTGCCTGGGGGCCCTTTGTGGGGGGATTTGTTGCCCGCATATCCAAGGGAAGAACCATTTCAGAGTTTGTATTTGGTGTTGTAATGGTTCCCCTTGTTATCACCGTTGTCTGGTTCAGCGTGGTGGGAGGCAGTGCGATTCATGCCGAAATAAACGGCACCCTGGAAATGTACAAGGCCATATCGGCGGATGCAGGCTCCGGCATATTCACCCTGCTCACCAAGTATCCCCTGGGAAGCCTGGTAAGTTTCGTGGTATTTTTCAACCTGATTATCTTTTTGATCACATCGGCGGATTCGGCATCGTTTTTTGTGGGCATGATCATCTCCGGCGGAGAGCTTGAACCCAGCACCCCCATCAAGCTTATTTTTGGTTTTCTCATAGGTTCCATAACCGTGGTGCTGCTCATCACCGGCGGATTAAAGTCATTGCAGACAGCCTCCATTGTGGCGGCTCTGCCCTTTGCCTTTGTCATGGTGGGCATGGTGATATCCACCATCCTCATGTTGAAAAAGGAAAAATTATAACCACTTACCAGTCAGACATGCTGAACAGATTCGGAGAAATAACAAATTATGATGACTTCCAATACATTCTGCAATTCAAGCACCCGCAAGCTTCCCAGAACCAAAATTGTGGGGGAGGCGGACCTGCCCCGCATCCACGAGGCAAGCATTGATCTTCTGGAAAATACCGGGGTAATTTTCGAACACGAAGAGGCCCTGTCCATTTTTAAAAAACACGGAGCAAGGGTGGAGGGTAAAACCGTATTCATCCCAAGAGACATGGCGGAAACGGCCATGGACCAAGCCCCCACCGTCTATCGCCATGTGGCAAGGAACGATGCCCAGTCCGTCACCATCGGGGACGGCATGGCCCCCCATCCCAATGTGGGCTGTGTCTTCTGTGAGGACATGGACCGGGGGAAACGCCGGGGCCTTCTTGAGGATTACGCCAATTTCCAGAAGCTGTCCCAGGCCAGCGACATCGTAAAACTCACCGGCGCCACCCCCGTGGCCCCCGATGATGTGGAAGCATCGGAACGGGCACTTTACATGCTCTACGAAACCATAAAACACACGGATAAGCCCCTCATCGGCAGTTGCACCGTCACCAAAAAGGCCGAGGAATCCCTTCAAATGGTGGAGATGATCTTTGGCAAAGACTATCTTAAAAACAACTATTGTGTGGGGGTCAGCACCAACCCCTTAAGTCCATTAAAGTATGCCACAGAGACCCTGGACACCGTCATCGCCTATGCCAAAAAGAACCAGCCGGTGTATCTTTTGCCCTGTGCTCTCTCCGGCATCACCGCGCCCATGTCGATTTTTGCCAGCATTGTCCAGCAGAATACCGAGGTGCTTGCCGGCAACGCCCTGGTGCAGCTGATCAACCCCGGTGGGCCCATGGTCTACTGCCCTGCCTCCACCGTGGCGGACATGCGAACCGCCATCTGCATCTATGCCCCGCCGGAGCAGTTCCTCATCAATTCCACCTGTCTTCAGATGGCCATTGATTTTTACAAGGTGCCCACCCGGATCATGGCCGGCATGACCGATTCCAAAGAGGTGGACATCCAGGCGGGTTATGATACCATGCAGAACATGATGATGGGACTCATGTCCGGCGGTCACATGATTGAGCAGGTATTCGGGGTTCTTGATGCCATCATGACCATCTCCTATGAAAAATTCATCATAGATGAAGAGATGATGCGCCGGGTGATCCGCATCTGCGAAGGCGTGGACACCTCAGACAGCGAAATGTCCCTTGAGGTAATGAAAGAGGTGGGCCCCGGCGGCAGTTATCTGGCCCATCCAGATACCTTCAAACGATTCAGAAACCAGTGGCTGCCCACGGTTTCCTGCTGGACCTCCTATGACAAATGGGAATCCACGGGAAAAGAAAGTATAATGGCAAGGGCCAACCGCAAATACAAGGAGGTCCTGGGCAGTCGTCCGGAGATGATGATTTCAAAGGATCTGGACAGAGATCTGAAAGCCTTTCTTGGAAGGGTAAGGGGAGAATAAACCAAGGTCCACATCTGTTCCCCGGTGTCTTTTAAATTTCATGACAAGTTTTTTTGGGCTTGGTCATAAGATGGGCCATTCTTCTCAATTGGCGGGCCAACAGGGTGGCCCATCTTGTGACCAAGCCCGTTTTTTTGTAACTTCTCAATACCCCCGGGCTCATCAAGCTGAATATCCTTTAGGCTCCGGGTGTCTATTCAGAATGATTCAATGAATGCAAGGACTTATTGAAAACTTACGTTTTTTTAAGGCCCGGTCATAACATCGGCCATTCTGGGGAGGAATTCAGCACAAAAAAAAAGACACCGGGATAAAAATCAAAGCATCCCGGAAAAGAGTGTGATAAAACCAAACAGCCGCCATGGACAAGGTGGCCTTACAATGGGGGACAACACCATCACATACACGGTGCCTTAATGAAAACTGCAAATTTTTTCCATGCACACCGGCAATGGAAAAACAAACCGTTTTCACCAGGGTACTACCCACAGACCAACAGGAAAATGAAATGACCATGCCACCTGAAACCATGTTAAATCAAGCGGCCACAGGCATTATCGGCCTTAATGCACAAGGCGTTATTCACTATGCCAATCCCCGGGCTGAGAAAATGCTCGGCCATACCCTTGAAACAGGCACGCCCTTTGCTGCCATTGATCCTGAGGCATGGCAACAGATACAGGCACTGATGGAACAGGGAAGAAATGACCGGACAATACATATCCTGAAACCGGAGGGAGGGATTGAACTTCTGGTCTCTCTGATAAAGGACACCCTTCACCCTGAAGAAAAAAACATTGAAGGGGCCATCTGTTTCATGCGAAGCCTTGAAATGGTTGAAACTTCTATCTGGGAACACCCCGGGGTGAAAGAAATGCGCCTGCAGTTTCAATCCCTCATGGATCACAGCTATTACGGCATCTACATCATTAATGCACTGGGCATAGTCGTAAGGGTCAATGATGTGGCAGCTGGACTCATCGGGCTTAAGAAAGAGGAGATGATCGGCATGGACATCCGTGATCTTTCAGAGCAAGGTATTGTGGATCAGGCCCTGACTCCTGCCATATTGAAATCCCAAAAACCCCTCACCCGCCCCATTTATGTCATTAAAAACAACACACACATCATGGCATCGGGCATGCCCATATTTGATGACAACGGAAACATTCTTTTTGTGGTGGTCATTGAACATGACATGACCATAGTAAAGGAGTTGAGGGAGCAGCTGGAACAGGCCAAACAGGTGGCGGCCACCATCAAAAACGAATTGTCCGATCGTAATCTTCTGGAGTTGAAAAGCAGTGAAATCATTGCGGACGCTCCGGCCATGAAACAGGTGCTAACGGTATTGCTCAAACTTGCAAAGATGGATGCATCCAACATTCTCATCACAGGGGATTCCGGCACCGGCAAAGGCTTTTTATCTAAATTCGTACACCACAACGGCTCCCGCAAGGATAAACCCTTTATCTCCATCAATTGTGCGGCCCTGCCGGACATGCTGTTGGAGGCAGAACTGTTCGGGTACGAAAAAGGCGCTTTCACCGGTGCGTCTGATACCGGAAAAGCCGGGCTTTTTGAGCTGGCCAACCAGGGAACCATTTTTCTGGACGAAATCGGAGATCTGCCCTTTTCTGTCCAGGCCAAACTGCTTAAATGTCTGGACGACGGCGAGATCAGACGTCTGGGGGGGACCAAGGCCATTAAGGTGGACTGCATCGTCATTGCCGCCACCAACCATAACCTTGAAGAGCTGGTACATCAAAAGAAATTTCGACAGGATCTGTATTTTCGCCTCAATATTTTCCCGGTTCATCTGCCACCCCTGAGAGAAAGAAGGGAGGATATTCTGAAAATATCAAATTTCTACCTGAACAAATACAACAAACAATATCATCAGAAAAAGCGATTTTCAGAAAAATGCCTTGAACAACTCCAGGCATATGATTTCCCCGGGAACGTCCGTGAATTGAAAAACCTCATCAAAAATGCGGTGGTGATCAAAGAGAAGAACCTCTTGGAAAAAATCCTCCCCGACGGAAGAAGCCGCCTCAAGCCTTCCCGGGAAACCGTTTCTGAACAACAATCCCCCCCTGCCAGGGGACTGAATGAATCTCTTATACTCTTTGAACGTAAAAAGCTGAAGCAGGCCCTGGCAAAAGTGGAGTCCACCCGGGAATTGGCGAAATATCTCAATATCAGTCAATCCACCGCGGTGCGAAAATTGAAACGGCATGGACTTTCTGTTGACTGATGGGGGGACCCGACGACAACAAACCGGAATTCAAAACCAGCACCTGGATCGCCATGATCTTTTCCGCAGCCATGGGAGCTTCTGTTTTATCCTGGGCTGCCATCGTTATCCTTCCTGGACCCACGTCCCAGATATTCAACAGTATCTACCACTCCATTTTCGGATCGGATGCACAATCATCCCCGGATTCGGAAAGAACCGATCCGGGGAAGAACACAAATCAAAACCGGCTTCAACATTGATTCACCAACCATATGTAATTTTTTCAGTAAGTTGTCCAAACACATCAAACCACAACTGAATCAGCCCACTTACATGACAAACAGATAATTACATACCTGCCTTTAAAATCAGATACTTACATTATTACCCAATTTCGGCACGTATTTTGCTTTACATGTAATATTCCGATCTCAAGATGACTAAAAATAGACCGCTGTGACAACCGAATAATCACAGATGACACCATGCCCCATAAAAGGGAGGCAGACGGTTTAAAACAGCTCCCAACAATTTAAGATAAAGTACAGTGCGGTTATGATTTAACAAAAAGGAACGAATACAAACACCAATGCGACCATATTCCACCACTGAATATTAAAATTTAATGGTCCTGCCATGGACGATGGAAATTAAAGTTATCCAATATTTCAGCACGGCAGATCATGCACAAGATGCCGCTCTGGAATCAACTAAAACTGCATTGTGCAGCGATATATCAACCCCTACCAAGAGGAGCTTCAACGTGAAAAAATTGAAAACTTTTATGGTTATCCCAGTGGTGATGTCTTTATTCCTTTTACTTTCCATACCCCCTTCCATGGCCCAGGAGAAAACCCTCACACTTGGCGTACTTGGCCCCTTCACCGGTCCGGCCGCCACCACGGGTCAGGACATGAAAAATGCAGCCACCATGGCCTTTGACGAAATTGACAATAAAATTGGTGATTATACTGTCAAACTGGTCTTCATTGATGACCAGTCCGATCCCTCCAAGGGGGCCAATGCCTATGCCGAAGCCATTGAAAGAAAAGGGGTTCAGGCGGGAATTCTCAACTGGAACACGGCCGTGACCGTCTCCTGTCAGTCGGTGTGGGCCAAATACAAGGTTCCCCATTTTTTCTGCATGGGTGCCGGCATGAAAGGCAATGAAAAATGGGCGTCCTTTGCCCCCGAAGATCGCTATCTCATCATGAAGGGATGGCCCATTCCCCAGAAAATGGTGGTGGCATATGCCGACTGCTTCAGGGATGCCATTGAAAGCGGTGCCTGGAAACCAGAGAAAAAAATCATCGCCCTGTGGGGAGAAGATACTGACTGGGGACGCGGGGTTATCAACGGTCTTAAGACCCACTTGATAAACGATGGATGGGAAATATTCACCGAAGAGTATTTCTCCCTGACCCAAACCAATTTTTATCCCTTTTTAAGTAAATGCAAAAATGCCGGGGTTACTGCCATGGCCGGTTCCAGCACCGGTGCTGGTTCTGTTTCGGCCATGATCAAACAGGGTGAGGAACTGGGTTTGAAAGGGCTGAAAATTGCAGATGGACTGGGATGGATCGGTGACTGGTATAAACTCACCGGGCGTGCCTCGGACGGCGTGCTGGATCTTGTTCCCCAGATCGTCACCCCGGCCCAGAAAGCCTGGGCTGCAAAATACACAGAAAAATTTAATTTAACACCAAGCCCTGCCTCGGCGGGTATGAGTTATGATTACGCCCATTTCATGATCAAAATCGCTGAACGGGCATTGGAAAAATATGGAGAGATCACCTCAGAGACCATGACAAAAGTGGGTCGTGAAGAAGTGGCCACGGGCAAAATGAGCTATGGCTTTAAAGATGGTGCCCTGTTCCATGCCAACTACGGCACCGATGCAGACAACGTACCCGATCCCAAAATTGGGACCAAAGACTTTTACTTTCCCATGGTACAGTATGAAAAGGGTGTGGGACAATGCGTTTTTCCCGACAGCATGAAAGTCACCGATCTTAAAATCAAATAACCCGTCTCCAGGATAACCCCGCCAGGAACCCAAAGGGCCTGGCGGGATTATCCAGCGAAATCACCACCCGATGCCAGTTACGCCACCATTTTTTTAAACGATGAGACAGTATGGGTGCCTTCAACATAAGCCCCATGTGGACCAAAACAGGAGGTTGCAATTAATGAATATTTTAGAAAGCAGAGATTTAACCAAGCGATTCGGGGGCTTGATCGCAAACAACAAGATATCCATGCATTGCAAACAAGGAGAAATTCTGGGACTCATCGGTCCCAATGGCGCAGGAAAAACAACATTTTTAAATGCCCTTGCCGGTTTAAGTCCCCAGACATCGGGGCAGGTCTTTTTCATGGGAGATGACTGTTCTCAATTACCCCCGGAAGAGATGTGTAAGAAAGGACTCTCCAGAACCTTCCAGATTCCCCGCCCCTTTCCCCGGATGACCGCCCTGCAGAATGTCATGGTTGCGGCGGTGTTTGGTCTGGAGAAAAAACTCTCCAAAAAAGAATACAGAGACTACTGCCAGGAGAAGCTGGATTTCCTTGAATTCCCCATGCCCCCGGACACCATCTGCGAAACCTTAAACACCGTCCAGTTAAAACGCCTTGACATGGCCCGTGCCCTGGCATCGGACCCCAAACTGCTGCTCATGGATGAGGTGGCCTCGGGCCTCACCGAAGGAGAACTGGTTGATCTCATGAAAATCATCCGGAAAATCAATGATTCGGGGATCACCATCATCATGGTGGAACATATCATGCAAGTGATCATGGGACTTTGTGACCGTCTGGTGGTCATTAATTTCGGCAATAAAATTGCAGAGGGTCCCACCCGGGAGGTGGCCCAGGACCCGAAAGTCACCGAGGCATACCTGGGCGCCGCAGAAGAAGATTAGCCAAACGATGGACAAGAGTCCCATCCAGCACCAAATTTTTTTACCATGGCATTGATTTAAAAACATAAGGAGAAAAAAATTGCTGCTCCAAGCAACCGATCTTAATGCAGGTTATGGCTTCTTACAAATTCTGCGAAATGTATCCTTCCATGTGGACAAGGGGGAATATGTCTGCCTTGTGGGACCCAATGGTGCCGGGAAAAGCACCATACTTAAAATCCTTGCCGGCATGCTGAAACCCATGTCCGGCGTTGTCAATTTCCAGGGAGAAGAGATCAGTGGATTACCAGGCAACAAGGTCCATCGACTGGGAATCAGTTACATCTCCGAAGATCTCGACCTTTTCCAGGCCATGTCCGTAAGGGAAAATCTCGCCATGGGGGCCTACACGGTGAACGACAAAGAAATCGTGGATCAACGGCTGAGGTTTGTTTACGAACTTTTTCCAAGACTTGAAGAGAGGGAAAAACAATTGGCCGGGACCATGAGCGGTGGCGAACGAAAAATGCTTGCCATCGGAAGAGGGATGATGTCCGATCCCACGTTGATACTGGTGGATGAACCTTCCATGGGACTGTCCCCTGAAATGACCAATGCGGTTTTCAATGCCCTGGGTGTTCTCAATGCCAAGGGGATCACCATACTCCTGGTGGAACAAAATGTCACCAAAAGTTTCAAGGTCAGTGATCGGGGCTATGTCCTGGAACACGGAAAAATTGTCCTGGAGGGTCCATGTTCAGAACTGTCTGAAAATACCCATGTGAGAAAAGTGTTCTTAGGTGTTTAAAATCATCAAATAATTAATACCTTAGAAATAATTTCTGCGTTATTTGGAAGAAAATTTATTTGCTTAAGGTAGTTATCCAGCTCGCCTGGGTTAGGAATAGATCAATGATAAACGCGCAAGGAATAACATCATTTTCAAGCCGCTTTGGTGAATACTGCAAAACTGCCTCGGGCATGACCATCATCTTTGCGATTATAGTGGCAGCCCTTGCCACAATGCACAGTGGCAGCTACATTTTATTAAACACGGTGGTGACAGGGGGAATGTGGGCACTTGTGGGCATGGGACTTGCGTTGGTATTCGGGGTGATGAATATCAGCAGTTTTGCCCATGGCGAATTTTTCATGATCGGCTCGTTGCTGGCCTACTATGTATACTCACCGTTTGTGGATACTGTCCTTGATAACCCTGACACCTTTTTTGCCGCGGTCATGCCCCTGGTGGCCATGACCGCGGCCCTTATCATGGGGGGAATTGCCGGCATTTTAACGGAATATCTGGTTTTTCGTCCCATGCGCCGGCGAAGCAAAAAAGACTGGCTCATGAACTCATTTGTGCTCACTTTGGGGGTATCCGTCCTTCTGATCAACTGCCACCAGGTTTTCTTTGGGGCCGAGTTCAGGGGCATTGTAAAATATTGGAACTATCCCTCCGTCGAAATACTTGGCACCTATGTCTCCTTTGATCGATTAATGGTTTTCTTCATTGCCATGTTCATGATCCTTGCCTTCTGGATACTCATGAGCCGCACCAAAGTCGGCCGGGCCATCAGGGCCGTGTCCCAGAGTGAGCCAGGTGCCATGATAGTGGGGGTTGACATTGACGGCATTCAATCTTTAACCATGGCATTAAGCTGCGGCATGGCCGCCCTGGCCGGGGCAGCCCTTCTTTTCATGTATCCGGCCTACCCCACCGTGGGCATGGGCCCCCTTTACAATTCCTGGTTCATCGTAATCATCGCCGGTATGGGCAATGTGGCTGGGGCCGCCGTTGGCGGTTTTATGATTGCACTGCTCCAGGTACTCACCATTACATACATAGGCGAAGGATGGGATTATACCGTTCCGGTGGCCTTTCTCATGGTGCTTATGATCTTTAAACCCACGGGATTGTTCGGCACGGTCATCAGGGGAAAACTTGAAGAGTAATATTCTTAAGCGGAATCGCAGGAAAGGAGACATAGTGGAAAGCACTGAAAACAATACAAAAGACTCTATTTTAACCCATCTGGGCATGAACAAAGCCGGATTTGTGGCCCTCATCGTCCTTGCCATTCTTCCCCTGGTGCCTCCTTTTAACCAGGAGTATCTTGTCCGCTGGATGGTGGTGGGACTTTTCATGGCAGCCCAGACCGTTGCCTTTAACTTTACCAACGGCTACATTAACATCGTAAATTTTGGTTTTGCCGCCTTTGTGGGACTGGGGGCCTATACATCGGGAATATTATCTGCGAAACTTGGAATTTCACCATGGATCACCATTTTTCTGGGAGCCATCCCACCGGCATTGGTGGGATTTTTAACCGGTATTTTAACCCTGCGCCTGCGGGGTATCTATGCGGCCATAATGGCCTGGTTTGTGGGCCTTGCCCTCATGGGCCTTGCCACCAAAATGGTATGGCTCACAGAAGGGCCCCTGGGGCTCAATTGTCCACAGTTATTACAATCCACATCCAATGTCCCCTATTTTTATGTCATGCTGACCATGTTTCTGGTGGTCTACATTGTTTTAAACAAAATTGTTCAGTCCCATGCAGGTCTTGCCTTCATCGCCATCGGTCAGAATATGGATGCCGCCAGAACCTCGGGTATCAACCCCACCTTCTACAGGGTATTGAACTTTACCATATCCTGTGCCTTTGGCGGCTGGATCGGTGGATTTTATGCCCACTATTTTGGTATTCTGATGCCCGACCTTCTGCACACAAGTAAGACCGTTGAGGTATTGGTCATTGGCTATCTCGGCGGCAGGTTTGCCCTGTGGGGAGGCGCTGTGGCTGCCATTCCCTTTGTCTTTGTCATGGAACTTGTCCGATCCTCCACCTCGGACATGCCCGGTGTCAATCTTATTTTTTACGGTTTATTCTTAATTTTAATCATGATTTATTACCCTGGCGGTCTGGCCCATTTTTATGAAAACCTCAAAACCAGCACCACCCCTTCATTCTTAGGCAAACTGTTGGGTAACAAAACCAAATCCGAAAAAATCAACGCTTAACCTTCAAATAGATGGAGACAAGAAAATGAACAACATGGGCAAAGCCTGGAAACTGGGCTCCCTTGAGATTAAGAACCGTCTGGTCAGAAGCGCCACGGTGGAAGGCCTGTCCAGCAAAACGGGTGCACCCACCCAGTCACTCATTGATCTCACGGCAGCCCTTGCCAGGGGTGGGGTGGGCCTGATCATCGCCGGCACCGCATATATAAGCCGTGACGGCATGGCAGACATCAACACCACGGGAATGGACCATGATGATCTCATCGAACCTTTAGGCCTGCTGTGCCATGAGGTTCACAAAGAGGGCGGCTTTCTGGCAGCCCAGCTGCTCCATTGCGGCTCCACGGTGAACCCGGACATTCTCCCTGAAAAGGAGGCACTTTACGGCCCCTCGGCCATGATTGATCCCCTGTGCGGTGAGCCCGTATTGGAGATGGATAAAGATCGAATATCAACCATTATAACTAATTACGCCAAAGCAGCATTGCGGGCTAAAAAAGCAGGCTTTGACGCGGTGCAACTCCATGCCGCCCATGGATATCTCCTCAATCAGTTCATAAGTCCGTCCCGGAACCATAGAACCGATGAATACGGCGGCTCCCTGGAAAATCGAGCCAGGCTTCTCTATGAGGTTTATGAAGCCGTGCGAAAGGCGGTGGGCAAAACTTTCCCCGTGTTTATTAAACTGAGCGGTTACGACGGATTTGAAGGTGGCCTCACATCAGAAGATGCCGCCCAAGTCGCCGCCACCCTTGACACAATGGGCATTGACGCCATTGAGGTAAGTGCCGGCACCGCCGAAGGGGCTAAAAAAGGGGGCTGGGATCATATCATCCCCGCCCCCTTTGAAGAGGGCTCTTTGTTGAAATACGCCCTGGCCATTAAAGAGAAGGTCAACTGCCCTGTGATCTCCGTTGAAGGATGGCGGGATCCGGTGAAAATTGAAAAAGCACTTGAAAAAGTGGATGCTGTCTCCATGTGTCGCCCCTTTATCAGAGAGCCCGATCTGGCCAACAGATGGTTATTAAGTGGCGACCTTGAACCTGCCCACTGCATTTCGTGTAATAAATGCCTGGATTTAATCGCCACCTCAGGATTAGGCTGCATTTTTCACACACTAAAGCACTAATCCACTAATCCAGCACATTGCCACATATTATTATAGTGTACATGTCACCCGATTTCAGCTCAATCCGACATTAGATCTTTGACTCGACAATAGGCTCTTGTTGGATTTCAAACTCTCACCAGAGGTTCAGGCTATTGTTATTGCATTATCGCTGGGAGTTTTCATTTTCATCAATAAAGCTCAATAACACAAGCCTGACCCCGTTGGCCCGCCATTTATAATGAATGGCCCATGTTATGACCAAGCCCAGTTTATTTTTTATATAAAAAATCGGGTACTGGGTACTTGGTTCTTGGTGCTGGGTATTATAGTATACCCTGCTTTTTCTATTTTCGTTGTGGCTGGTGGTTACAGCCATGTAGGTTTATATGAAAAGGTAGCCTTCAAGTCTACCTCAACAGAGCCCCTCCCCCGATGGGCAATAGGAACCGGACAATCGAGCTGTCTACAGTTCCGGTCCGGGACCATTGACCGTCGGGGGAGGGGCGGCATAATGCCATTTACCATTTTCAATATTCGTTGTGTCCGACAGGACATGCCCGTTATAATGAACTCCCTTACACAGATTCAGGTACCGGAGTTTCCGGAAGATGCGCCTCTTCTTTTTCAAGGCTGTCATTTCGCCGTTTCTGGAACAATCCCGAGGGAACATCCATGATATGAACATCCTGCTGGGGAAATGGAATAACCACATCGTGTTCCCTGAAAAGCCTGTCAATTTCAAATCGCAGCTGACTTTCAGCTGTCACAAAATCATCAATACTGGACCAAAAACGCAATTTAAAATCCAGGGAACTTGAGCCGAAATCAAGGAACAGCACCGTGGGTTTCCGGGGATAGGAGTAAACTTCCTTCACCGATTCCGCGGCCTTCAGTAAGAGGCTCTTCACAAGATCGGTGTCGGACCCGTAGGAGACGCCGACCAGGAGATCCCTCCTGATGTAAGGATCCTGATGACTCCAGTTGGTCACCTTGGCACTGATAAATTCCGAATTGGGAATAATCAGCGAGGCATTGGTATAGGTCTGAACCAGGGTTGAGCGGACATTTATTTTTTTCACCTCCCCCCAGATGTCGGCCACTTCCACCACGTCCCCCACCTGTATGGGGCGTTCAAACAACAAAATCAACCCGCTGATGAAATTGCTGAATATATTCTGAAGCCCAAACCCAAGCCCGATGCTGAGGGCACCAAAGGCAACGGTGAGCGAAGTGGTGTCAAGACCGAAAACATTCAAACTGATGAGAATACCGATGCCCCAGATGATATAAACGGAAATGGTGATAACCGATTCCTTTGCCCCGGTGGACAGTCCGCTCTGCTTTAAAATATGATCGGCCATCAACCGTTTCCACATGCGGGTGAAAAAATAGGTGGCAAGGATCACCAGCAGCCAGTAGGCACAACCGGCAAAGCTTAATTGGAAATTACCCATCACATATTTCCGGTTAAAGTTCTCCCAGATGAAAGGAAAAAACAGATCGCTGATGCCCCAGGAGAAGGCCAGCCCGGTCACAGCAAAGGCAATAATAAAAAAATAAATGCCGTTGGAAAAAATCCAGTACAGGGGCGAAAAAACCCCATGGGTCTGTCGGGACTCGGACACAAATTTATCCTTGAATTTGCGGTCGATGTCCTTCATGGAATAAAACAGCAAACCACAGACACACAAAACCACAATGGAAATCCCCCAGGAGATGTACCACCAGGCGGAAAAATTACCATATCCTGAAATTTCCGCAAAAAGCCCGGAAACCACCACCACCTTTGACCAGATATTTAACAACTTGATGCCCATGGCAGCTGTGGGGATTTTTGTCTTTGCAAAATCTCTCCAGAACAGAAAAACCCCCACCAGCAGCACAAGCTCTGAGGAAATTTTGATGAGCACCAGAAGCGCGCTTTCCAGGGACAGAAAACGGTAAAACAGCAGATACACAAGGGCATACAGTCTCACCCCGAGAACAAAGGCATTTTTCCATTTAAACAGAGCATTGAAAAGTTCATGCCCTTTTTCATTGACGATGAGACGAATGGAATCCGCTGCAATCTTGGTGCAAAGGCAGACAATCAGCAGGGTTTTAAAAAAATTGATAATATCGGGGAAAACCACATAAAAGCTGGTCTTGGACAATGTGATGGTGAGACATATCCAGAAAATATAAAAAAGAGCATCCTCAAACACGATGAGGGGATACCCCGTCCGCCGGGAAATAACATTGGTGTATTCTTCTTTGCTGCGGATCAGTTTTAGACCCTTTCTGAAAAAAAAGCTGATCAGAAAAAAAACCACCAGGATAATCACAGCTCTCAAATTCATCTGTTCCTGGAACTGTATCCATCTCTGGGACACTTGGTCCCGGGTAAACAACGGCCTCACCGTTGAGAAGGAAAGCAGCAGCTCCTTTGCCACAGTGGTGGGGGAAAAGGTTTTTAATTCAATCTCATTGCGCTGGAACAGCTGCCCACCCTTTCGGTCTTTGAGCTCCTTTTTCAAGGTCACCCGAATCTCTTTAAAGGCGATGAGCAGGTCATCTTCAGCCTTTATCTCCGAAGCCACCACATCCAGGAGGGTCAGCAAGACTTTTTTCTGTTTTTCCAGAAGGGTACGATAGGCTTTAAACTTTTTAATATCCGCAGTTCTGTCCATGCCTTCCCTGTCCGTGCTTTCTTTGGACATAGACTCTGCTTCTTTTATCCGCTCATCGATCAACTGGATTTTGTCCTGCACCCCTGAAAGGGTCTGGCGGATTTTTACATCCCGTTCCCCTGCCTTTTGAATCTTTGATTGAATCAGGGTGGTGGCGATATCCACCTCTTCCAGACCTTTTCCAATGACCGAGGTGCTGATATCAGGGACAATGAGAAAATTGCGAAGGGAATTAATCTGGGTCCGGTAAATCTGCTGCTGGGCCATCAGGTCTTCAAAAATTTTCTTTTCCGCCAGCAGTTCTTTTTCAAAGAGACCCAGCCCCTCCCTGGCGGATTCAACGGCCTGCTCAAACTGCACCTGGTTATTTCTATCGTCCACGGATGGCGCAGCCACAGGGGGTTGGGCATACAATAACGATGAGAGACATATTAACCCCACAGTGAACAAGAGAATGGTTTTTCTCATTTTTTATAAATCTCCTTTTGTATCCCCAGCTGTTTCATCTTATTGTAAAGACCCCGGGGATGAATACCCGCCAATTCTGCAGCCTTACCCACCCGTCCCCGGGCCTTTGAGAGCACCCGTTCAAGGTAAATTTTTTCCACCTGCCTTAACACATCTTCCGTCACCTGAGGAAGGGTTTTCCCTTCCCAGGTGCTCACATCAAATTGATATTTATCCCGGGGATGCGGATTTTCTTCCTGTGAAGAGGTCACAGACTCACCGGAAAAAGACAGGGGATAAACACTCCCCCCCCCGGGACGAATCATGCTTTTTTCATTTTCAGAATTCCCCCCTGTCAAAATACCTTCGGGAAGATTCTTGAGGGTAATGATATCACCCCGGCACAGAAGCATGGCACGCTCAATGACGTTCATCAACTCTCTGACATTCCCGGGCCAGGCATACCTGCTCATGACAGCCACCGCGTCATCGGAAATAGCCACCACATCCCGCCCTATCCTCTTGCGGTAATGGGAAATAAAACTGCGGATTAAGGCCGGAATATCTTCTTTTCGACGACTCAGGGGGGGAATGGTCAAAGAAATAACGCTGATGCGGTAAAACAGATCCCGGCGGAACCTTCCTTGCTCAATCTCCTGTTCCAAATCTTTGTTGGTGGCGGCAATGATTCTGACATCCACCCAGGTGGGCTCTTCTCCGCCAATGGGGACAATTTCATACTCCTGGAGCACCCGGAGCAGTTTGGTCTGAAGGTGCAGGGGCATATCCCCGATTTCATCCAGAAAAATGGTGCCGCCATGGGCCAGTTCAAAACTGCCCCGACGGGCACGGATGGCACCGGTGAAGGCTCCCTGTTCGTGGCCGAAGAGCTCACTTTCCAGCAGCTGATCCGGTAATGCTGCGGTGTTTACGGCAACAAAAGGGCCGTTGGAACGGGGTCCTTCTGCGTGGATGGCCTTGGCCAGATGCTCCTTTCCCACGCCGGTTTCACCGAGAATCAGCAGGGTGGTGTCACTGGTAACCACCTGGTGTACCTCTTCCATGAAAATCTGCATCTGCTGGCTGTCCGACACAAAATCACTGATTTTGGGCTTGAGGCGGCCCTTGCGATCATATCGATCCATGAGATTGTACTGCCGGCGGGACTCAATGATAGTTTCCATGACCTCAACAAGCCTGGGGGTGACCATACCGGAATAAAGGACGGAATCCGCCCCCGCTGCCAGCAGAACGGCGTGGTCCTCAGAGGAGTCATTGGCATGCAGGACAATGGTCATGGGATTTTCCGGAAGATTATTTAATATGGAGAGCCCCGATTCCACCGGTTTGGGGATCATGGTATCACTGATGAGAAAGATATCGGCACAACTCCTCACCAGGGATTGCCATGCACTGTTATTGGAACCAAAGCGTTTGATCTGAAGATCGGAGATGGCATCCAGTTTTCCAGCTATTTTTGTTTCCAGTTTTTTATCATTGATGGCCAGCGCCAGTCTGAGCAGCATGTGGTTCTCCTGAAACCCTCAGTGACTAAGCAGTTCGTGATTCAGGCTTTATGTGCTCCAGATGTTTTATATATGGTCTCAAATGGAGAAAAACCTGTCATATGCATGAAAGAAGCGTTGTCATACCATGGCTCCCCCATGAAATCTTCCAGGGAAGCATATCAAGGCCTGCCAAATCATTGTCAAAAATCGGTATTAATTATCCGTATTTTAATTTTCGGTACATAAATTCTTTTTTTTCGTCAACAATTTAAGAAAAAAATTACCGATATTTTTTATTCCGCCCGATTAATATTTTTTTTATCAAATAATATCAGCATTATACACCATTTATATTCAAAATGGCACACCCCTTGCTGTAGATAATGACATACACGGATATGCATAAACAGGCAGATTGCCATGGGGGCGTAAGTCCAGATCAATCATATCTTTAAATAAGTATTTCAACAAGGTGTCGAGGCTTCTTGATCACTGACAGGCATAAGACTTTGACAACAATTTGAAAAAGAGACCAAAAAAAATGAAAAAAGCCAAAACCAGATACATTAAAAACAGCGACGGCAGCAAAAAATCGAGTTTAAAATTCAAGGACACCCTTGATGATGAGTTCTATGAGGATGAAGATACAACAGAATCAAAGAAACGTAAAGATGTGGGCAAACGCCTCCATCGTAAAAAGACCGCTAAAGATGATTTTCTGGATGATGAGCTGAGAAGCAAAAAACAACGCTGAATACAAATGAGCTGATAACGGCATCGGCCTTTTCCGATGAATGGGATGTGTCCCGCAAGAAAAACAACGAATGAATTATATAAGGACTTTAAGAAATGGGAGTTGTCGCATTTAAAAACGTTGCACCCGCGGAAGAGGCGTGGGGCATTGCCTCATCCATTGATATTTATGGTTGCAATCCCGACAAAATCCGGGATGCCGAATATATCAAACAATTTGTCAAAGATCTGTGTGATCTCATAGAAATGAAACGATTCGGAGAAACCCTGGTGGTCCACTTCGGAGAAGATGAAAAAGTGGCGGGTTTTTCCATGGTGCAGCTCATTGAGACATCTCTTATATCTGCCCATTTTGCCAACTTGACCAACACCGTGTATCTGGATGTTTTCAGCTGCAAAGCCTATGACCCGGAAGTGGTAAAAGTTTTTTCCCAGGGATATTTTGAAGGAATTGCGACTCTGTCCAATGTCACCCACCGGAAATAGTGACGTGGGAAAGATTGCCATCATAGAAGATGACGCAACCTGTGAGCGCCTGTGGAAGCGCCTCTATCCCCGGGACAATATTTTTGATCTATGGGAGATCAGAGAAATTTTTGCCCGGCATTTTGGGCGAAAGAACTGCTTTGTGGTTCATTATGCCGGGGAAAAACACAGCACCTGCCCCGGGAAAAATGCGGAGGGCATCAAAACAGATGACATTGATATAAATGACATTAACGGCATGCTGCCCCTGTCATGGGTTGAAGAGAAAAAAGAATTCTCCTTCTTTCCCGGGGAAACCTGGAAGGGGCGGACATGGATGGAGCAAAATAAAATCATTGCCCCGGACATGGCGGTGATGGCGCAACTGCTCCATGGGATTCCCGGTGCTGCCGAGATGCGTTACCTGTGCCCGGACCACCTGAAAAAAACCAGTAAAGCCAGCGGCAAGGATGGAATTGCCCCCATGCCTGGCTTACCCTGGGGTCTGGATATTGATGAAACTGGATATCTCTTTCATGCGAAAAATCATGGTATAAAGGAGGCGCAATACCCCGCTTATCTGGAATTATTTGCCGGGAAATCCAGAAAGAAAATCCTGGCGGAAATTCGTGGCATTGAAAAAAAAGGGATTGATTTTCGATACAATGACCTGGAAGATGTGGAGACCCTGTTCCAGTTTAATCGCAACAATTTCGGAGAAAACGGGTACTTTCATGACCCCCGTTTTTTAAACGCCTTCAGGGAACTTGCCCACATGCTGCACCGGGAAAACATGCTGCGGGTGGTGACCGTACTGGTGGACAATGAAGTGACCGCCGTGGATATGGCAGCGGTGTGGAACCACACCTGCTCATTTCTGGCAGGGGGAACCTCCAAAGCCGTTCCGGGCATTGCAAAGCTGATCAACCTTCATCACATCCAATGGGCCTGCGCCCATGAAGATCGGCTGGGAAACATGCCCCTGGAGGACATACATACCCTTGATTTTCTATGTGGCGATTTCGGATGGAAAGAACGGTTTCACCTCTCTTGCCGCCCATTGTATAAAATAACCACCACGGGCCTATAGCCTTTGGGACCGAACGAATCGGATCTGGTGCCCGCTGGTTAGGTCCACATTTTCATACACAAACATACCCGAAAAAGGATGCGGACATGCATCTCCGTCATAAAACCGCTGTGGTGGGAACCACCTCGGACTACATTGATCTTTTAGGAAAGAAATTACCCGGCAAACTGCTGTTCATCACCGGAACATCCATTCGGAAAAAGGCACGGGAAAAAGCACCCGCCCCCGACGAAGAGGTATTGTGTGATCTTTCCTGCCCGGATACGGTGATTTATAACGTAAAGGCCCACCTGCAGACCCATGGCATTGAACTCAATGGTATCTCATGCTTTGACTGTGAATCCATGGCACTTGCCGCCCGCATGGCCGCATCTTTCAATCTTTCTTATCACAGCCTTAAAACCATTGAGGCCTGCCGGGATAAATCCATCACCCGTCGTCTGTGGACCCGAAACGATGTGGAGACCCCCTGGGCCCAGCGGATCGGGTCCGCTCCGGCGGCAATGGATTTCTTCAAAGAAATGGGAACACCCTGCGTGCTCAAGCCCATAGACGGAAGTGGCAGCGAACGCGTATATCGCTGTGACACTGCCACGGCCTGTGAAACCGCATACCACACCGTCTGCCAGGGACAGGACCATCAGGACGTCATCATAGAAACCTTTGTGGAGGGCAATGAGTACAGCTGTGATTTTTTCATGGACAACCAGGGGGCGCATCCCATCCGGTTCACCCGGAAAATCCATTCCCCCATACCGGTTTTCGGCACCATCATGGCCTACGAGCTGGTGGATTTTCCCAGGGGCAATGTCTCACCAAAAAACCTTGAGCGCCTGTTGATGAACGCGGCCCGGGCCCTGGGTATCAAAAGAGGCATCTGCATGCTGGATTTCATTGTCACGGAAACCGGTGCCTCCCTGCTGGAGATGACCCCACGACCCGGCGGAGACTGCCTGCCCTGGCTCATTGAAAAAGGAATGAATCTTGATATCTTGTCTTTGAATATCAGCATGAGCGCCCAGCCGGAGTTTAAATTCCAACCATCCCGACGATTCGCCCCTATGGTGGGCCTTCGAATCCACGCTCACCGGGCCGGAATCCTTAAGGACATTGACACCTCCCGTCTCATGGCAGACAGCCGGGTACAGGATGTGTACATCAAACACAAACCGGGCCATGTGATTCAACTGCCACCGGAGGATTATGATTCATGGAATCTGGGACATATTCTGTTCAAACCCTCAACCCTTTTATCCTGTGAAACCCAGAGCCTTCAGCTGTTATCGCTCTTGAATATCGACATCAACCATGGCAAGGAGCATGTGGCACCTTCCAAAACAGAACAAAGATCACACGACCATGCAGATTGAAGAGACACTGAAGCCCGACACCGTGACACCAGCCGGGGATGAGATGCTTTCCTTTGTGGAGACCTGTTTTAGTAAGGGCAGGCAGTTTATAGCCACCATGGGCAGACATCTGACCCCCTGTTATGTATTTGAACCCGGGATCATCACCGCCCGGGCCACCACCTTTAAAAGGGCCTTTCAGAATCACCTGCCGGACACGGGCTTCTATTATGCCATGAAGAGCAACAACTTTCCCGATGTGTCCCGGACGGTGCTGAAAAGTGGGTTCGGCCTTGATGTATCAAGTGGTGAAGAGCTGGCCCTGGCCCTGGACATAGGAGCCACCGACATCGTCTTCAGCGGGCCAGGCAAAACAGAGGCAGAGCTGGATCTGGCTGTGAGCCACAGCCAGCAGGTGGTGGTTCTCATGGACAGCATAACCGAACTTAAGCGCCTTGAAGACCGGGCAGCCCGGCAGAATACCACAATTCGCACCGGTGTGCGCCTCACCACGGAACCCACAGGATTATGGAAAAAATTCGGCATTCTTTTAAGGGATTTAAATGCATTCATCCAGGCCGCAAAAAACTGCCCGCACATCCGTTTCCAGGGACTTCAGTTTCACTCCAGCTGGAACATGAATCCGAAAAAACAGGTGGCTTTCATCAAAGAATTGGGAGAAACCCTTGGAACGCTTACGGCCCCGGATCTCAACCTCATTGCGTTTATCGATATCGGCGGAGGCTACTGGCCGGAACAGGGCGAATGGGTGCTTTTACAGCCGGACATGGAAAAGCGAAGAAATGGAACGGTGATGGAAATTAACCCATCCACCCCCATTGACATCTTTGCCCGGGAGCTCAGCCTGGCAATCTGTGAACATATCCATAACCGCCTGGACTGCCGTATCTGCTTTGAACCCGGGCGCTGGATATGCAATGACGCCATGCACATTATCATCAAGGTCATGGACAAAAAATATGAGGATCTGGTGATCACCGACGCCGGTACCAGTGCCGTGGGGTGGGAACGCTTTGAAATTGACTATTTCCCGGTACTTAATCTCACCCGCCCAGCCATGACCGAAAAGGAATGCCTGATCCTTGGATCGCTTTGTACCCCCCATGATGTATGGGGATACCGCTACTTTGGAAAGGAAATAAAAGAGGGAGATATTCTCATGATTCCCACCCAGGGGGCTTACACATACAGCCTGCGTCAGGAATTCATCAAGGCCGTTCCCCCGGTGCTGTCTTTTCCTTGAGTAAGCGTGATGCTCCTGAATGAAGTCCCTCAATGGCGATGAAAGCCTAATAAGACAAATCAGAGGTATCAATCCACCTTTGCAGCAGCACAGGTCCGCTGCAAATCATGGAAGGCTTCAGGCGCCATTTGGTGTCAAGCACTATACCGCCCATCACCACAGAGACAAGGGAATCCGATGAGACCACAATGACCATGATTTTTTCATGTTTTGCAGTGAACCGAAGCGCAGAATTAAACCGGGCCCCCCGGGCTCTGTTTTCAGTTGCCACATAATCGCCGTCCAGCAGACAGGCAAATTTGTGCAATTTCAAGTCCATCCCTATATGCAGGGCACCATCCACCCTGGCAAGAGATTTGGCCAGTTCCAGATTTTCATAATCTTCAAGTTCAAGGGGATTTACCACCGAATTACCCGGCATAAAAATGGGGGACTCATTCAGGTCAACAACAATGCTGCAGCCATGCCGCTGACTGGCTGCACTATGAACAATCCCGGAAATAATTTTAAATAAAGTGGACACATCTTCAGGATTCATGTCAGAGTCCAGCAACACCTCTTCAACCTGCACAAGCTTTGCTTTACGGGTGGTTGACTTAAAACAGCCGTCTGAAAAAGAACACACCTTCTTTTCATTGAGTTTTAAAAATCCATACCGACCTTTAAAATCGGCCATGATGGAAAAATCAGGATTGTCTTCGTTGATGATGCCGATGATATTTTTTTCATCTGCCACCAGTCTCCGGTCTGAGTTTTGAACGGCCTGGAGGAGTTTTCTAATATGCTTAACATTCTCCAAAAGGGGTTGTTCTGCCTTGGGAAACTTTGCAAGAAAGTTCATTTTACCAAGGGAGTGCTTTTCCGCAAAAAGCAATTTACCCTTTGGCCATGCCCCTTCTTCAGGGGTTCTGGATATTTTAAGTACCGCTTCCAGAATCGGGTATACCCGGACCCGGGTGTCCCATCCGAGCAGCACATTCATCTCATCCACCAGATAATCCCTCACCGCATGGGTGGCATATTCTTTGAGGAAACCACCTGAAATGCCGGTGTACAGCTCTTCTTCATTGGCGATATCATGGGAGACCCGCCACACAGCCTGTTCCAGCCACCTTTCAGTGGGGCCGATGGAGCACATGTCCGGATGGTGTTCGGTAAACCACATTTGATAAACCACAGAACTTGAGCATCCGCCACAGGAAATCAGTCCTGCCAGTTCCAGGTTCTTTTCCGGAACCAGATTGCTGAATTTTTTTTTATCATAGCAAAGGTTGATTCTTCTACGCCATGCATCCACATCAAGATACAGCTCTTTGATTTTTGGCTCATGACCGGCAAGAAGATTTTGCGGATCATAAATGTATATGGGATCTTCGGGTTTAATGGCGTAAATCACGGCTGTGCGGCTGGGCCCGGAAAAATGGGTCAGGCCTTCCCTCAACCCTTCCATGCTTTCGCGGATACAGCTGCAATTAAAGGCATATTCATCCATAGGCAGTGTCTCTCCGGTTATTTGATGTTTAAGTTGGTCTTCAACGATTGTTAACAGGACCTCGTCAATCAAACGTTCGGGGCTTGGTTACAATTTCATTGATATCTATTGGAGTTTGACTTTATAAAAATAAAGAGTCCTTGCCAACACCTATTACTTGATGAGCAATTTTTTTTACCCTCGACACAACTTCCTGACTTGACTTGTTTCAAAGAAGTCAGGGCACAATAAAGTCCAAAAATTGTGGCACCGGCATTAACAAAGGAACGGGAAAAACAGGAATACTGAAACCATGACACTGTATATTGCTCTCAAATCAGCGATTATGACACTCTTTCTCGCCGGGGCGTTTTACCTCTTTAAAACCAAAGTAAAACGACTTTATCTCATCATGCAATCCATGGACGGAAAAGGTCCAGGTCTGCCAGATCCCATACGACAGCGAATGGAGGTTGTGTTTAAGGATATACTGGGCCAGAGCAATGTACGGCGCAAAAAAATAACGGGCTGGACCCACACCGTTATCCTTAATCTCAAAACCAATTTATTCCAATGGTCCCAGCCCATTTTGGACGGCAATAAAGATGAGATCGAACCCCTTGCGGGGAAAACCTCGGGCATCACGCCTGATGTCCTGTGGGTCTGCACCACCTGCCGTGCCTACGAAGATATAAATATCTGGCCCAGATGATGCTCATGCACCCTGTTGAGCCCCTTAATGAATGCAAGCCCAAACGCATACTCACGGCTTGCCCCCACACTTACAATATTTTGAAAAACGAATACCCGGAATTTGGTGCCACTTTCCGGTGGCGCATCATTCCCAATTCCTGATGGAACTGTTCAAGCAGAACAAATTAATCCTGGATGACAGAGCCCTTGGTACCATCACCTTCCATGACTCCTGCTATCTTGGTCGATGGAACAAAATCTTTGATGAACCAAGACAGCTCATCACCCGGATGAACCAGGGCCAGCCAACCATTGAGATGAAACGCTCAAAAGGCAACGGTTTCTGCTGCGGTGCCGGTGGTGCACGAATGTTCATGGAGGAGACATTGGGCAGCCATATGAATGTGAACCGTGCAAAAGAGATCACGGACACCGGAGCGCAAATGGTGGCATCTGCTTCCCCCTACTGCATCACCATGCTCCAGTACGGTCTTAAAGAATGTAACAGCAATATAGTTGTCCATGATCTTGCGAAGCTGCTGCGCAAAGTACAACCCACAACTTTTCCTTGAAATATGGGCCTAAACACCATAGGCTACTGGAGATGATATCTAATCTGGAAGTATCCAGTCTTTGAATTTCATTCCAAAAGCTCAGAACGCAGGCAAATACAAGCCATTGAATTTGCTTTAAAATTATAAAAAATGTGCACAGATTCTGGTTTCTATGTACAAAGAGATGTTTTCTTTTATTCATTTTCAATGGCTACGCATTATCAACCATTAAGGAGGAAAAATGAATAAGAGTAAACAGGTCCACAAAGCGGTTCATTCACTGAAAAACGACCTGGACAAAAAAAAATTGACCCGTCGAGAATTTATTCGATATGCTTCGCTTTTAGGCGTTTCCGCTGCTGCGGCATCCCAGATGGCCGGCATTCTGTTGTATCCGGCAGCCAAGGCAGAGGCCTCCACCATAAAACGTGGCGGCATTATACGTATTGCATCTCCGGTTCAAAAAATATCACATCCATCCAACATCTCATGGATTTCCCCCACCAACCAATTGAGAAACATAGCAGAGTATCTGACCTACACAGATGCCCAGAATGTGACGCACCCCTATCTGCTGGAAAACTGGCACGTCAGTGATGACATCAAAATCTGGACATTGAATCTGCGAAAAGGCATTAAATTTAATAACGGAGACGATTTTACAGCAGACGATGTTATTTTCACCTTTCAACAGTGGTTTGACAAGGATGTCGGCTCATCAATGCTGGCATTGATGAGTGGATATCTGGATCTTTCCGGCATAGAAAAAATAAATGATCACCAGATTAAATTGCACCTGAAAACACCTGAAATTGCGGTGCCCGAGCATTTATTTCATTATCCTGCAATGATTTTAAACCACCGGACCTTTCAAGGAGATTTCATCAAAGCCCCCCACGGCACAGGGCCATACACGCTGGAAGAATATGTTGAAGGAGAACGATGTGTCATCAAACGCCGCGATGACTATTGGAAAAAAGGTGCTGATGGACAGCTTTTACCCTATCTGGACAAGGTGGAATTCCTGGACATGGGCGGTGAAATGGCCCCCATGATATCCGCCATCAGCTCCGGGGACATTGACATGATTGACTTTGGGGATCTGGGGGCCACAGAAGCCTTCCGGGCGTTAAAGGATGATCCCAACGTCAATATCTACCCCATTGCCACCAACCAGACCCGGGTTGTAAGAATGCGGGTGGATATGAAACCATGGTCCGACAATCGCGTCCGTCAAGCATTAAAGCTGTGCCAGCATCGGGAAAAAATACTGTCCCTGGCCTTTTTTGGTGAAGGCTTACTGGGCCAGGATATCCATGTGTCTCCCAAACACCCCGAATACGCCCCTATTAAAACCCCGGAATACAACCCGGAGCGGGCTAAAGCACTTTTAAAAGAGGCCGGATACCCCGATGGATTGACGGTGAATATTGCCGTTGGTAACGGGTGGAATGAAATTGTACGATACGCAGAAATTCTCAAACAGGACGCGGCTCCGGCAGGCTTCAACATCGCCATCAAATCCATGCCCAACAACCAGTATTGGGAAAAATGGACTGAAGTTGATCTTGGTATCACTGTGTGGAGCCATCGCCCGTTGGGAACCATGGTACTGAACCTGGCCTATACCGCAGATGAAAACGGAAAACCTGTGGCATGGAACGAAACCAGATGGGTCGACAAAGAATTTTCAACTTTGTTAAAAAAGGCCAACGGCACCGTTGACATTGAGAAACGGCGGAAAATCTTTGCTCAATTGGAGCAGATTCAGCAGGAACGGGGCTCCATCTGTAATGCCTTTTGGATTAATACCTGGTTTATAACCGGGAAAAAAATTGAAGGTGTCCAGGCGCATCCCAGTGGATACTGCAAAATAGAAGACATGTGGATCAACAATCAGGGTGGAGCGGCATAAGCGTCTTAATCTGGTTTTCTATCCAGGCATTGTACGTCTCTGTGCCAGCCACCTCCAGTCCACAGGTCTCCAGAATGGGGCTAATGGACTCATGGGTACGTCTTGCATCCTCAATATCAAGGGAATTGTGTGCCACACCGGCAAGGCCCTTTTTCGGTGGAACGATACTGGTGATGACATTTGCACCGGCATCCAGACGAGCCTTTAATCCATCCAGGCCATCCACATCCAGGGAGGCCGGGATCAATCGGTCAGGAAACAAAAGGCGCATAACGGCAATAATCATCCGTTCCTTGAGATTGTCACTGGGGGGCACCTCCGCCATGGGGGTTCCCTCCTGGGGAACAAAGGTCATGACCCGGACCTGATGGGCATCTAAGTCCGCCATCATCTCCATTGATGTGGCCAGATCATCCACGGATTCGCCCACACCGGTGAGAAGGCCTTCTTCAATGAGCATTCCACGCTTCAGGGCCGTGCGCTTTGCTGCCATTCTTTCATCAAAATCCTGTCCGGATCGCAGGCGGCTGTAAAGGGGTCTACTGTGGGTCTCCTGGTAACAGGCATACCAAGTGACACCGGCATCCGCAAGCATTTCAAGGGCATGATCGGGCATCACTCCCGGAGAAATCATAATCGGCAATCCGGTTTCCTGATGCACCTTACGGCAGATATCGGAAAGGCGTTCAAAGCCCTTGTCCCCATCGGCGAACAACTGTGGATCTTCTCCCATTGTCAGATCAATGAGATGCACACCTGTGTTGGCCATCTCCCGTGCCGCTGACAGAATTTCGGATTCATTTTTGCGATACCGGGCAAGGAGACGATTGGCTTGTCTGTATTGACAGAAGCGGCAATCATTGCGGCAAAATGTACTGAAATAAAGAAATCCATACAAAAAAATCTTGTTGCCAAAATGCTTTTCACGAACCTCCCGAGCAGTTTTAAACAGCCGTTCAATATCTTCGGTGTGGGTAAGGCTGAGTAAAGATTTGATTTGATTTCTGTCGGCCCGGCCACCGTTGGCCAGATGATGTAAAAGTTCCGGCAAATAAAAAACAGTTGGCTCTGTGTGCATGATTTCCTCCACGGGTACACTTTGAATAAAAAAAATCAGGCTTTTCCAGAGTCTTCCGCTGAAAAAGCCTGACGATAACCCCACAACTTTTAACCCATAACTTAGAACTGAAATTGTAGCTTCAAATATATTTTGTGCAAAAAAGCACTGATATTCATGAGTGGTAACTTATCATTTAATATCCTGGTACTTGTGGCACCCCGAAACAGCAGATGCCCTAAAAAACTTCATCAGCTCTCAATGGCACCAGAGCGAACGCCTTTCAGATAATTCCCACAGAACTGGTCATTTCCGATGAGCATGTCAGCGGTCTTGATGGTGGCCATAATCTTGGCATCCAGGGGATCAATAATAGCTGAATCCATACCGGCATCCATCATCAGAGCCACAAAGGTTCTGTTGATGATCTTTCGCTGGGGAAGTCCATAGGAAATATTGGACAAACCACCGGTGATGTGAACCTCGGGATATTTAGCCTTGATTGCCCGTGTGGCGTTCAAAATCATCATACCCTTATTGCTGTCGGTGCTGATGGGCTGTACCAGGGGATCAATATAGATGGCGTTGGTGGGAATGCCAATTTTATTGAGTTCTTCCACCAAGGTGGTGGCCCGGGCAAGAATATCATCGGCAGAGACAGGCATGCCGGAATCGTCCATGCAAAGAGCAATAACCTTGCACTCTTTACCTTCAAGGAAAGGCATCATGGCATCAAAACGATCTTTCTCCAGGCTAATGGAGTTGATCATGGGGGTCTTTTCAACCATCTGGAAGGCCATCTCCAGTACGGCGGGGTCAGGACTGTCTAATGCCAGGGGGACCGTGGCAATGGGCTGAATGGTATCTAACAGCCACTTCATGTCTTCGGTTTCATGACCGATGCGGGCACCAGCATTAACGTCGATAAAGTTGGCACCGGCTTCCTGCTGTTTCTTAACGTCGTTGATGATATATTCTGCATCCCGCTCTGCCACGGCAGCCTGGACCAGTTTTCTGGACGTGTTAATTCTCTCTCCGATTACTTCAAACATCAAAAAATCTCCTTATAACTGCCACGGGCAAACCTTATTTTAATCCGAGCCTGCCCGCAACAAAACTTGAAAGACATGTGGCACGCACCTTGGTCTTTCATATAAAAAAAATTATGCGGCGAATGCTTTTGCCATTTTGGAAGCAGAACCTGCATCCGGAGCAAAACCATCTGCACCAATCTCCTCACAGAATGCCTGGGTTACAGGGGCACCACCGATCATGATTTTTACCTGATCCCGCAGCCCGCTTTCAACAATGGCGTCAACGGTTTTTTTCATCATGGGCATGGTGGTGGTCAGAAGGGCGGAAAGGCATACGATCTGAGCATTTTTCTTTTTGATTTCAGCCACGAAATCTTCAGGAGCAATATCCACACCCAGGTTATGAACGGTCATGCCAGCGCTTTCCATCATCATGCCAACCAGGTTCTTTCCGATGTCATGGAGATCTCCTTTAACGGTACCGATGATCACGCTGGCACCGGCATCGCCTTCACCTTCTCCAAGAAGGGGTTTCAGGGTAGCCACGCAGCTTCCCATGGCCTGGGCTGCCATCAATACTTCGGGAATGAACATGTCACCGTTTTCCATTTTTTCCCCAACAATATCCATACCGGCGATAAGGCCCTTGTTCAGGATATCCGTTGCGGGAACCTTTTCTTCGATGGCTGCATTTACCAGCTGGGTCACTTTATCTGTATCACAGGCTACCAGTGCTTCAATCATTGCATTAAAATCTACCATTTTTCTCTCCTTAAATCTGTTTTGTTTGAGGTACCTCTAGTCTGGTGCCCTCTTTGATTTTCATCATTAAGTTAAAACATAAAATTTATTTTGATAAAATCAATGCATATTTTGTGCCACAAAATAAATTTCCTTGTTGTTTACGCCGACTATCATCTCTATAATAAAATCTTGCAAAAAAACAATCCCCTAATTCTTCGAAACATCCTGACGTGATGAAAATTCATTACGCATAGAAAGAAGGGCTTGATCACAGCATCTGCCACGATAACCCACCAATGACATGGCGATGTGGGTTATATTGTGCTAAAATCTAAAAAATTAAACACCTTTCACAACATCTTGGGCAATTTTATTTCACATCACATCCATATTCCATATATAGGCTCAAAAATGTCGATTGTATAGGCCAGGGCTGATTTTAACTTTGGAGAAAGGTTAAATTTATAAAAAAATTTTAATATATTCAACAATGTTGAAAAATTATCAGACACAGTCATAAAAAAATTTTAATATTTCTCCATGATCCACCGAGGTGGTAAAGAATCATTGCTCTTTATCCGTCATCAACATGGAGCCTTGATGGCGTTTAAAAAGAGTTGAGGAATATTTTTCAAGTTTCCAGTCAGGCACCCCGCATTTGGGACAGACCCGGCTGAACCATTTATTGCGCAACCAGCGTGCAGCCCGGCTGTTCAAAGAATTACTGATCATAAATTCTTTGTTGCAATGGGTGACAACACGGGCCATATCTCCTGTTATTACCACGGAACGAATCCCATGGAGTTGCCCGGTTCGAGAGGGCCACAACTTGATCTTGTTGATCAGGCTGAAAAGAGGTACACGCTTTCTGTAAAAACGTTTTTTTATGGCCTTTGACGGCTTTCCCGTTGTCATTTTTTTCAATACCCCCTTCCCGTAAACAAATGCTTGCCTGATTTTTCGGAATTCATATACGCTGATTCCGCCTAATGTTCAAGGAAAAATCTGTTTCGCCCATGCCTGACCCCGTCGCCCCCCAACGATGACAAGTGAGCCAAGTTATGACCAAGCCCAAAATAGTTGGCGTGCTATAGATGCAGAAAAATAGTCACGATTTATAGAGGTGTAACTGCCCATGTTGACACTTAAAAAGTAAAAAAATATTATGAACTGTTTCACTCTATTGCTGACCAGCACCATTATGCTCGAACCAGAAACGAATCGAACCATATCAAAAAAAACAATAAAAACAAATAATTACAATCAAGGCCCAAAAACAGTTCACCACAACATCCTGAAATAAAAAAGAAAACCCACGCAAAAGGAAATTTATAGAACCAAAATCAAATCAAAATTTTTCGGAGAAGAACAAGGAACCATCGGGGAAACTTGGCTTGCACCCTTTGTTGCCCCCTGCTTCTATGGGTCAAGAGTTAGAACTGCATTGGGAGCAGGCGGAAAAAGGCATGTTGGCGGAGAGCCCGGGAGTCGCACCCGGCTGCATGGATTTAGAGTCCATGTGATCACATCCGATCCACCCTCCGCTGTTTGAAAAAATATTTAACATGTCTGTACAGTAAATACAATCTTTTGTTTTAACCCCGGCATTGACGCACCGACCATAATTGACGGAGCCAACAGGGCAGGCTTTTGTTATTGATCCAGAACCACATTATCGTTGCCATGAAAAACCAAAAAACGTGACTGCTTGGCTCGGCCAATAATGGTCATATTTAAATCCCGAGCCAACTCCAGGGCCATGTAGGTTACACCGGATCTGGAAATCAACACCGGTATTCCCATCTGGGCTGCCTTAATAACAATTTCCGAAGTGACACGCCCCGTGGTATAAAGCATCTTGTCATGGCCTGAAATATTGTTGAGCCACATGCGACCGGAAATGGCATCCGTTGCATTGTGACGTCCCACCTCTTCTATGAAGATAAGGACCTTCTCTTTTTGACAAAGCGCACAGGCATGCACCGAACCTGCCTGGCGGTACACTTCATTTTTTCTGGCAAGCCCTTTTAAAAGATTATACACATCACTTTGATACACCTTTACCCGGGGAAGTTCAAGCTCATAGAGTTTATCCAGGCTGCAGCTGAAAAGTGTTCCCTGGCCACAGCCACTAGTGACAATCCGCGAGGACAGCTTGTTTTCAATGTCCAGGATGGCATTTCTGCCCATGGTGATAACTTCTGCTGTTTCATGGGTCCAGTCCACCATGACTTCGGCGATATCCTCAAGATCTGCCATGAGTTTCTGATTTCTCAGGTAGCCCAGGGCCAGTTCCTCGGGATTGGTACCAATGGTCATCAATGTGACGATCTCCTTACCATCCACCTTTATGGTCAGAGGATATTCACTGGCAACCCCCACCTTTTTTAACTCCCCGGTGTGGTCCATCACCTTTATGGTACGGGTGGGATTTAAACCGGCATTACTCATTTTTATTTTCATTCAAAAACTCTTTTCCGCCAATGGCCTTGGTGCGTCATCCCTGTCTATTTTTCATGCCGTCCCCATGGGCAAACCGTCCATGTCAAACAAAGGCGGGGAGAAATGCTCCAGCACGCAGGGGGGGGGTAGGGAATCGGCAATGTTTATTTGAGCGTTTAATTTAATAAAGAATAACCACTATCCACCCATCTGTGAATGTTTATTTTTTTATTTTTTTGGATGACCATCGGTGGGGCATTCCCATTTTCCAGTTCCACACTTAATCAGAAAGAGGTCAGGCTTGCGTTATTAGCGCTTTTATTGAAATTTATCTTTAAACACAGGCTCTTGACAAAATCACAATAACACAAGCCTGACCCCATTGGCCTCGCCAGCTATGGCAAACAAACCATATTGCAACCAAACCAGAAAAATGGGAATGCGCCCGAGACTACATCTTCAAAGCAAAAGGAGAAAAAATGCACTGGAAAAACCTGAATATTGGGAAACAAATTGCAACGGGATTCGGGATCGTAATTGTTTTCTTATTTTTACTGGGAATTTTATCTTTTACCGGTGTTGCCGGTATTGTGGAAAATGTCGAAGTGATTTACGGAAACATTCTAAACGCTGAGTTTGCCCAGAAAGAGGTGGATCATCGGACTGGGCTGCAGAACTCAATGAATTGCTCACCGATGTGAACGTCACGAAACTTACGGTTCAGACAGACCACAAACAATGTGGTCTGGAAAAATGGCTGTACAGCGATACAACGCTTAAGACAGGGGCATCCGATTCCATCCTCGGGGGGATACAACAAATTAAAGCCCCCTGTAAAGGCATTTTTACCAGTCTTGTTATATGTATAATCATGTGATAACACTAAATTTAGAATAGGTATAAAAAAGTAATTTCTGGACTTGGTCATACAATACCCAAGATTGATCCAGGTTGTGATCAAGCCCCAATTTCCTTTCAGTAAACCTTTCATAGTCAGGTTGAGACAAACATGCCATCAAACCCATTGAGCATAAAAACAGATCACCATAATTTCCCCCATGGATTTGCATGGAGTACGGTAATTATTTTTTTTATCATAATTGCCATGACCTCCCCTCTGAAGGCGGAAACCAGTATTTTGTTTCTGGGTGACTCCCTCACCGCCGGATACGGGGTTGAACAGGAGCAGGCCTACCCCTCCCTGCTCGGCCCCTTGATCGCCGCCGGGGGATACCCCGATGTAAAGCTCATCAACGCAGGCATCAGCGGTTCCACAACGGCCAGCGCCCTTTCCCGGCTTAAATGGTATAAACGGACCCGGCCAGACATCCTGTTCCTGGCACTGGGGGCCAATGACGGCCTGCGGGGACTTTCTCTCTCCGCCATGGAAAAACATCTGGACGCTACCATAAGGATGGCGCTGGACCAGGGCATGACCGTTATCCTAGCCGGCATGGAAATCCCCCCCAATTACGGCCCGGCGTACACCCGGCAGTTCAGACAGGTGTTCGTCACCCTTGCTGAAAAATATTCCATTATCCTGATGCCTTTTCTGTTAAAGGGTGTGGCTGGACGGAGCCAGTACAACCAGGCCGACGGTATTCATCCCACTGCTGCGGGCCACAGAATCATTGCCGCCAATGTCCTTCCCTATATCGTCAAGGAGTTAAAGGGTCTTGATATCCCATCGTCCAGCCATGATAATTGATGGGCTTGATCACAATAAAAGTCATTTATAAATCACTTAAAAAGGCACCAGCGTAACCCCATGAAAAACAAAGCAATCCTCACTGTCTCCCATATTAGAAAATCCTATCCCCAGGCCGGTGCCGCGCCCCTAACAGTTATATTTGATACCAACTTTGAAATTTACCCGGGCGAAACGGTTGCCGTCACCGGTCAGTCCGGCAGTGGCAAAAGCACCCTCATGGCCCTTCTGGCAGGCCTTGACAGCCCGGACACCGGAAGCATCGTACTCAACGGCCGGGATATCAACACCATGAACGAAGACCTTCTGTCCCGGTTCCGGGCAGAACACATCGGCATTATTTTTCAGCAGTTTCACCTGATGCCCCATCTCACGGCAACAGAGAACATCATGCTGCCCCTGGAAATTTTGAAATACAAAAAAAAAGAGATCCAGGATCGAACAAGGCAGGTACTGGAACAGGTAAATTTAACCCATCGGCAAAATCACCTGCCCTCCCAGCTCAGTGGCGGAGAATGCCAGCGAGTGGCCATTGCCCGAGCGCTGGTGGTGAAACCGGCCCTGCTTCTGGCAGATGAACCCACGGGGAATCTGGACTCCGACACCGGAGAACAGGTTGCGGATCTGCTCTTTGATCTGGTGACCGCTTCGGGCATGACCCTTATGGTGGTCACCCACAACAAAACCCTTGCCGGGCGATGCCAGAGAAGCCTTGAACTGAGAAAGGGGCAACTGCAATGAACCTGTGGATGCGCTTGGCCGGAAAAGAACTGCTGAGAAACCGACGGTTTTCCCTTTTTTTTATCATCAACCTCTCCATCGGACTGGTTGGATTCATTTCTCTCAATGCCTTTAACCACTCCATGGAGACCCATTTAAAAAACAATTTAAAGGAAATTCTCACGGCGGATATGGCCGTTTATTCCTCAAGACCTCTCACCCCGACGGAAGAAAATATCATTGACACCGTTCTCGGCCCCCAACGCCGCACCGCCCGGCAGATCACTTTTTTCAGCATGATTTCGGGTAACGGGACTTCCCGCCTGGCCCGTATTGTGGCCATTGACAACGCCTTTCCCCTTTACGGAAGCATCCAGTTTGAAGACCGTCTGCCCGTATTAAATACCCAAAATTCGTCCAGCCCCGGGCATGCGGCTCTCAACGGACCCAACCCCACGGCCTGGATCAGTCGGGATCTGGCCATGGCACTCAATGTGAAAAAGGGCGATCTTCTTGGCATCGGTGCCCAGAAGTTTCAACTGGATGGTATTATCACCGCCACACCCACCGGGGCTGTTACCTCTCTGGAACTGGCCCCGGTGATTCACATCGGCATTTCCCGATTAAAAGAGACAAAACTTCTGGGCTTTGGCAGCCGTATCCGTTACACCCGTTATGACCGGCTGCCTTGGGGAACAGATATCCCAAAGACCACTAAAACCCTTCGTAAATCCCTTTTGCCCCTGTTTGAGGGAGAACCCCAGATAAATGTCTACAACAGTGAAGATGTGAATCGAAATCTGGGCCGGGTGTTTGGATACTTCACCGGGTATCTGGGACTTGTGGCCATTGTGGCATTATTCCTTGCCGGTATCGGAACTGCCTATCTGTTTCGGGGATATCTAAATGAACGCCTCAGGGAAATCGCCATTCTCATGAGTCTTGGTGCCGGTCGTGTGCAGACCTATGGACTGTTGCTATGCCAGGTGATGCTGCTGGGTCTTGGTGCCACCCTGCTGTCCGTGGCCCTGTCCTTTGTGGTGCTGCCGCTGTTCCCCGAAGTCATGAAGGGCCTGATTCCCCCGAATTTCAAGACAGTTATAAATACTGGAAGCCTTGGGCTGGCCGTCTTTATGGGCACCCTTGGCAGTGTTATTTTCTGCCTGCCCGTGTTTGTGCGTATTCATAAATTAAAACCCCTGGTATTGCTCCAGGGAATTTCACCCTTTCAGAGGGCATCCAGTGACACCCAAACCCCAAAAAAATGGGGACTTTTTACCCCCCCCACAAAACACCAATACCTCCTGTTCATCAGTTTTATGCCCGGAGGCATGGCCTTCTGGGCCATGGCCATGGCCCAGACCCGTTCCCTTGAACGGGGCACCCTTTTTCTGGCGGGATTTATTGCCGTGTTCGGCATCATGGCCCTCATCGGTCGGGGACTTCTGAGCCTTGCCGGACGATTTTCGCGCACCTCCAGGATCTTGCCTGGAATCGCCCTGAGAAACCTTTTCCGCCACAAGCATGCATCCATATCCTGTTTTATCACCATTGCCATGGGGGCCTTTCTCATCAATGTCATTCCCCAGGTGAAAAACGGTATCCTGGATGAAATCCGTCAGCCCCGGGGACTCCAGGTACCCGGTTTTTTTCTCTTTGACATTCAACCCGAACAGCTTGCGCCACTGGAAAGTTTTCTTAAGGCAAGACAGCTTGAACTCACCAATGCCTCCCCCCTGGTACAGGGTCGCATTAACACTGTGAACGGTGGGGGATTTTACGAAGGAATGAAAGATAGAAAAAATACATTTTTAAGTAAATTTCAACAAAAAAAAGCACCAGAAACTGACAGTGGAGGACCCCGGGGAACCTTTCACAGAAAAAATTTCACCTTTTCCTGGCGAGAAAAACTGGATGCATCGGAAACCATGGTTAAAGGAAAGCCTTTAAGCACCACCCCCTGGGATTTTGAAAGCAGCCAGCCCTTTGAGGTTTCCCTGGAAGAGGGCTTTGCCCGGCGATTTCACCTTGAAATCGGCGATATCATGGGCTTTGATGTCCAGGGGATTGCACTTGAAGGCCGGGTGGTAAACCTTCGCAAAGTTCGCTGGAACAGTTTTCAACCCAATTTTTTCATTCTCTTCCAGAGAGGCGTGCTTGACGATGCTCCCCGGACCTTTCTGGCATCCATTCCCCAGATGGCAGCGGCGGAGAAAATGCCCCTGCAAAATGCCATCATAGGTAAATTTCCCAACATTTCCGTACTGGATGTCAATCAGACCGTGGCCCAACTCATGGACATCACCCAGCGTCTGACCCTTTCCATCAATTTCATGGCATGGCTGGCCATACTGGCCGGTCTCGTGGTTCTTTATTCCATTGTACGTCATGAAACCCGGACCCGGGCCTGGGAGATCAATTTATTAAAGGTGTTGGGGGCGGGGAGCTCTGATATCAGGCAGATCATTGTGCTTGAATTCGGTGTGTTGAGTACCACGGCAGCCCTATTCGGCATTATTTTAAGCCTTGGGGTCTCCTACGGTATTTCCTGGTTTTTATTTGAGAAACTGTGGGCTTTCCATCCAGGCTACATACTGTTTTCCCTGGGAGCCATCTCTTTTATCTCCATGGCTACTGCCCTCATGGCCACGGGTCGGGTAATCCGCCAGAAACCGGTGGCTCTTTTGAGGGCCACATAACCATGGGGTGGCAAAACAAATCCCTGCCCTGTGGCACATATTTCTGTCTTTTGAGGACTATATAACCATGGCATGCCCCCATGGTTAACCAAGCCTGACACCGGAAAAATGGGAATGTGCCCAACCGGCCAGCCAACAAAAAGTTGAACATCAAGTGACAGGCATCAGACCGCCTTGTGCATAAAAGACAGGAACTGACTTTCCAGATAACGCACAGTCTCGGCAAATCCCCGTTTAAACTGCTCAGTCTGGGCATTGGTAAAATCAGCGAAAGCCACAAGATCAAAGGACTTCAGAAGATTGAGTTGTCCAAGCATCCCGTCCTCAATGGTCTGGATCAATAGCGGGAATTGATGATTATCCTTCCCTGCTGTGCCCATGTCGCAAATCCGTTGACCAAAGGCATCATTCTTATCTTTCCCCCTTTTTAGCAGGTCCTGGGTCATCAAGGTAAACATGGCATCCATTTTATTGCTCTTAATCAAAGTAGGACTGTGAAAAAAGGAAAAATCTTTTTCAACCATCACTTTTGCCGTATTAAGCAGACGAACCTTTTCAAACCAGTTCAGGGTGTATGCCAGGTAATCCTCCCGGGTCCAGTTTTTCCCTTCCCAGATGTGTGCCCGAATAATTTTATTCATGCTTTCCAGGCAATCTGCCTGATTTTGAAAATCATAGTTGCCCAGCAATGCCCCGGATTGAAAAAGATCCCCACCGGGCCGGATGGCATGTTCGGAAATCTCCGCACACAAAATTCTCATTTCCTTTCCGGGTCTTGCAATGAGAAGTTTATAAGAAGGGGCACCCTCCGGCACACGATGCAGTTCATCCGCCGTGTCTGGGGGAATCAGTTTATCTGCCAGTGACGGTGGAAGAAATGCCGCCGATAGATGGGGACTCAGATCCGCAATGGCCAGTGCTTTTTCAAAAACGGGGATATCAGAATCATCCAGAGAACCCATGGGGATAAGTTTTCCCGGTTCCAGATCCGGCCCAAAGAGCTTTAACGTGGCTTCAAGGGCCGCCTGCCAATGGGCACTTCTGGGATCTTTCCCCTTTTTCAGCCACTTATTTACTTTTTTTTTCATCGGATTTTTCCCCATGAGCCTAATTCTCCCTGATTCCTTTAATTAGATAAATATCTTGAATCCAAGTCTGACCCCATTGGCCCGCCAACTGTGACGGGTGGCAGATCTTGTGATCAGGCTCATAAAAACAGATTAACATGGATGTTGTCAAATAATTTTGCAGACCATCATCATCTCCGCCTGATATTGTAATCCATTCCCACTTTTTTCTTTGATAATTGCCGGTCATTGTATTATCATGCAGCATTACCCGTCAATAACCTGCACCCAGCCTGTTCTGCGAAAATCCGTCCATACCATCCGGATAACTGCCCCGACCATCGCCGGAAAAAAAGAAAAGAGGTGTCCCCATGCGAATTGCCATTTTTTCAGATGTTCATTCCAACCAAGAGGCTCTCCAGGCGTTCATCTTCCATGCCGCCCGCCAGGGCATTAACAAATATGTCTGCCTGGGAGACATTGTGGGATATGGAGCAAATCCCAACCAGTGCATTGCCCTGCTGCAGACCCTGCCCGACATCTGTTTCATCCTCGGCAATCATGACAATGCCGCCATGGGACAGCGCAGCAACATGAACGGTGATGCCAACGCTGTCATAGCGTGGACCCGACAGCGACTTTCCCAACAGAACCTTGCTTTTTTAAAAAAAATGGAGGTGGTCATAAAACACGATGATCTGTTTTTCTGCCATGCCACCCCCTACAATCCCTTGAACTGGTACTACATTGCACAACGAAACATCATCTCAAAAACCTTTTCAAGGACCCGGGCCAAAATTATATTTGCCGGCCATACCCATACTCCCTCGGCCATCACCCGGAAAAATTTTTTCTGCGTCTATGTCAAAAACCCCCTGAATAACAGTGTTATGCCCGCCGCAACCCTGAAACGACAGATCTTTAACTGCGGCAGCATCGGGCAGCCCAGGGACGGTGACCCCCGGGCCTCCTATCTAATTTATGACATGAAAAAACAGATGGTGGAATTCCACCGGGTGACCTATGATCATGGCACGGCGGCCCAGAAAATCATGGATGCGGGTCTTCCGCCATCCCTGGCGCTTCGCCTGGCCACAGGTGTATAAAAAGCTTAGCCGGGAATCACATACCCGTCACCAAAACGGGGAAAGGTCCGGGAAAGGTCCTCCAGCAACACCAGGGCGCTGGGGTAACGTTTTTCAAGGCTTACTTCCAGGCAGGTAAGAATGATGCGATTCAAATCCGTGGAGATATCCGGCTTAATGCTCACAGGTGGCACCACGTGCATTTCCATGGAAATGTCCATGGGAAAAGAACTGTTATCATGGCAGAAGGGCAATCGATGCAGACTCAAAAGATAAAGAATAATACCCAGCGCCCACACATCCGTGGCTAGGCTACTTTTGCCGTCAAACTGTTCCGGGGGCATGAAATCCAGGGTGCCTTCACTGTGATACCCTCCGTCCTGCCACACAAGATCCCCGGCGATACCGAAATCCAAAAGTTTAACATTGCCTGTGGGACTGATGATGATATTATCGGGCTTGATATCCCTATGCATGATACTGTGATGATGGGCATAGGCAGTAACGGAAACAAGCTGGAGAAACACATCCTCTTTCTGACGAGAGGTCATCCCCGACTCAAACAGCTCCGCAAGGGTATGCCCCGGTACATACTCCTGGATCAGCACAAACCGATCGTCCTCCTTGATCACTTCAATAAGATGCACCACATTGGGATGGTGTATCAGGCGCTTTAGAATGGCAGCGGCCCGAAGGGCACTGGTATTCATCTTTCTATTATGGGCAATCTTGGCCACAGCCATCTTCCCGGTGTCAATTTCCCTCACCTTCCACACCACGCCATCCCCGCCGGTACCCAGTTTTTGAATGCGCTCCCATCGATTGATTATGGGCCGGGTATCCTTACCCGATATCTGGGAACCGGGTGTAAAAAAGGATATGCCTTCACGGAGAAATCCCACGATTCGATGCCATACTTGTGCATCTCCCCGAAAATCAGAAGCCCTGCCCCCACGACCACCCGGGGAAGTGTTGATCACATTCCGGGAAACAGAGGCGTGAACCATGGCCTGACCACACTCTAAAAGCACCATAAATCGGATGGAAAACCGCCCTTCATTCAGGGGGAGTAAACAACAGTCATCTGCCCCGGCCTTAATGTAGGCCGGGATTTGTGCTACCCACTTTTCCGGAAGCAGGACCAGCACTGGAACAGGCTTTATAAGCTGTTTTCGAATCCAGCGCAGTTTTCTAAGCCGGCGCCCCTGTTTGTCATCCACCTGCAGAATCACCAGACACACGGGCTTGTGCCTAAAAAAAGAGCCGGAATCTGCAAACACATCATCAACGGGAACACAAAGTTCAATATCAAAGGAAGAGATCAACCGCTTTATAAGGGCGGTCTCCGTTTCCTTTCCCCCCATCAGCACAATGATTTCACTACCCATGGCTTCCCCTATGATTGGTGCCTGGACCTCCCGTCCACATCGGGCAGGGTGATCCCAAGGCGATTGATTTTTCTGAAAAGGGTGCTTTTATGCATCCCCAACGCCCGGGCAGCAGCCTTGCGATTATAATGATTTTTTTCCAACGCACCCATGATGACACTAAACTCAGCCGATTTAACAGGGTCCCACGAAGCGGGAGCATGGCTGTGTGCATCAAAATGCCGGGTTAATTTCACCGGCAGGTGGCTCAGCAGGATATCTCCTGCACTGCAGAGAACAAAGGCATGCTCTATGATATTTTCCAACTCCCTGACGTTACCGGGAAAGGTGTAACTCATGAGAAGCGCAAGGGCCTGCTGGTCCATGCCTCGAACGGATTTCCCCCGCTGGACATTGAGGCAGCCAATGAAATGATCCACCAGAAGCGGCATATCTTCCATGCGTTCTCTTAAAGGAGGCAGGCTCAGCTGAACCACATTCAGACGATAATACAAATCCTGGCGAAAGGACTGATCTGCCACCATTTCTTCAAGATTCTTATTGGAAGCAGAAATAATCCGCACATCTGCCCGTTCTTTTTTAATGGCACCAAGGGGCTGGAATTCCCGGGTCTCCAGCACCCGGAGCAGGCGCACCTGGAAGGCCGGACTGGTATCTCCGATTTCATCTAAAAAAATGGTTCCCCCACGGGCCTGGGAAAAAAGCCCGGGTTTGTCCTTTACGGCATGGGTGAAGGCCCCGGCTTTATATCCGAACAGTTCCGATTCCAGCAGAGAATCGGGTAATGCCCCGCAGTTAATGGCCACAAAGGGTTCATTTTTTCGATGACTCAAGCCATGGATGGCCTTTGCCATGAGTTCTTTTCCAGTACCGGTTTCTCCACCGATCACCACGGTGCTGTCACTTTCCGCTATCTGGGGAAGCACATTGAAAATATCTTTTATGACCGCACACCGGCTGATGATATCCCCCATCTTCCAGGTGCCGGACAATTTTTTTCTCAACTCTTCCACCAGACTGTGATCCCGAAAAGTTTCAACCCCTCCCAGCACCCTGCCGTCATGATCCCTTAAAAGGGAGGTGGAAACAGTGATGGGTACCTGCCCACCGTCCCTTCGGGTGATGTGTGTAGCGGAACTGATAAATGATTTACCTTCCTTCATGGTTTTTTTCAGGGCACACTCTTCACCGCACATGTTGGACTGAAAGACCTCCCAGCATTTTCTGCCGATGGCCTCTTGGGCATCCACACCGGTAATCTTTGCTGCGGCACGATTAAAGGACATGATTCTCCAGTCTTCATCCACTGTGAACACCCCATCGGAAATACTCTCCAGAATTGTCTCTGTGGTACTCAGATCAAAGAGACCGTTGGCATACTTGTTTTTCATTATTTTTTTCACCCTTATTCATTTTCACCCAAGGGATTGGTCATAACATGGCTCACTCGTCATAAGTGTTGGACCAACGCCCCTCCCCAAAGAGACCCATGCTGTGTGACCAAAGCCAAACACCAACATCATCAATAATGGCAAGAACAAAGCCTGGTCACACCATGGGACACGTTGGGATACCCAGGTGGTGATAAAACCCAAACGCAATGATCTATTGGTAAAGGATTTATATTTTTTTGTCATGCGTTTTCTGAACAAAGAGACGCATTTCTGAAATTCTATAAATTACACCGTCGCACATTTGCTTCTTTTTATGCATATATTCACCCGCCAGCAAACAAGCCACAACACACTGATAAAAAAGTATATTTCTCTTACAAGCACCTTTAAGAGAAGCAATGGCATATTTTATGCTTTTAGTATTCCGGATATTTAAATGTACTGGAGATGGATTTTATCTGAGAAGAGATCCTGAGAAGTCTTTTCCATCACAATTCAGGAGGAAAAATATTGAGCGAAGCTGCAATTAAATTGAGCAACAAAAAACGTACGACGTTTATGGACAAGGTCAAAGAGATATTGCCCGAAGGCGGTAATTTAAATCTCTGTCTAACCTGTGGTGCCTGTTCATCAGGTTGTCCGGCCACGGGCCTCATCGGCATGGACCCCAGAAAATTTCTGCGCATGGCAGCCCTTGGCATGGATGAAGAAATTGCGGCCTCAGACTGGCCCTGGATGTGCACCATGTGCATGCGCTGCATCCACGTTTGCCCCATGGAAATAGATATTCCCCAGCTGGTATACAATGCAAGAGCCCTTCGTCCCAGGGAAGAAAGACCCAAGGGAATCCTTGGTTCCTGTGACATGGCCCTTAGAAATGCCAGCACCAGCGCCATGGGTACAGCCCCGGATGATTTTGTTTTTGTTGTGGAAGATGTGGCTGAAGAATACAGGGAGATCCAACCTGAATTTGCAGACATGCAAGTTCCCATTGACAAGGAAGGGGCAGAATTTTTTCTGAACCAGAACTCAAGGGAACCGGTCACCGAACCCGATGAGATGGTACCTCTGTGGAAAATTCTCCACTTGGCCGGTGTAGACTGGACCTACGGCAGTGAAGGCTGGGCAGGAGAAAACTACTGCATGTTCCTGGCCGATGATGATGCCTGGAAGCATATCACCACCACAACAGCCAATCAGGCCACAAAGTTGGGGTGCAAAACGTTCCTCAACACCGAGTGAGGGCACGTCACATTCTCAGTCCGGGCCGGACTGAAAAAATTCGACATCAAACACGACTTTGAAGTTAAAAATATCTATGAATATTATGCCAAATGGATCCGGGAAGGCCGATTAAAAGTCAATTCCGACTGGAACAAAGACTTGAAAATCAAGTTCACCGTTCAGGATCCCTGTCAAATTGTCCGAAAAAGCTATGGTGATGCCATTGCTGATGATCTGCGCTTTGTGGTGAAATCCGTGGTGGGGGAAGAAAATTTTGTGGACATGACCCCCAACAAATCCAATAACTTCTGCTGCGGCGGCGGCGGCGGATTTCTTCAATCCGGATTCAAGGATGAACGCCTGATCTACGGCAAGATCAAAGATGATCAGATCAAGGCCACCGGTGCCGATTACTGCATTGCTGCCTGCCATAACTGCCATGCACAAATCCATGAACTCAGTGAACACTACGGCAGCAATTACCCCGTGGTTCATCTGTGGTCCTTAATTGCCCTTTCTCTCGGGATTTTGGGTCCCAATGAAAGGGAATATCTGGGGGATGATCTCAAAGAGGTCAATGTATTCCACCCGGAAACTGCCATGTAACACTGCTTCACCCATGCAGTAACTGGCGATCAGGAAGCCGTTGGGCGCGGCTTCCTGTTTCCCCCTCTCCTGCCATCCCTGCCGATTAAAACATCTCCCCCCCTGAAAAATTGCAATTCTAAATCAAGAACATCCGAACTCAATAAATTCAAAGCTTGTCCATAAGATGGACCACCCGTCATAATTGGTGGACCAATGGTGTCAGGCTTGTTATTGTGCTTTTTCCAACTAGCTGTGTTTCAAGACAAATAATTTCAACAAAAGTGCCAATAACGCAAGCCTGACACCTCCCCAGTATGCCCCATCTTATGGCCAAGGCCTAAATTCATCAATATGGTGTAAATTTTCAGCTCGTGTCCTTGCCACCGCACAGCCCCCAAAAAACATCTTTACCTAAAGGCACAACCCATTGTATATAGTGACTTAATTCAATACAAACAATCAAATATCATGACAATCAACGGCATCTTGCCTTTTGAATAGGAGTTTTTTTGTGAATCATACCCTGGAACGGTGGAATACCACCAAATCCACAGACATCTACGGTGTTGATGAATGGAGCGGCGGCTATTTCCACATTGCCGACAACGGTGATCTCATGGTGATGCCCTCACCGGGTGAAAAAGATCGGGCAGTGAGCATCAAACATATTGTTGAAGGCATCCGGGATCGCGGTCTGGACATGCCCGTACTGTTAAGAATTGAAAACATTTTAGATTCCCAGATTGCATCCCTGAACAACTGCTTTGCCCAGGCCATGAGAGCCCTTAATTACAAAGGCAGATTCATGGGTGCCTACCCCATCAAGGTGAATCAGCAGCAACAGGTCATTGAAGCCATCACCCACTTCGGATCCCGGTATCACCATGGCCTGGAGGCGGGCAGCAAAGCAGAACTGGTGGCAGCCATGGGTATGCTCACCGATAAGAAAGCACCCCTGATCTGCAATGGTTACAAGGACGAAGAATTCATTGATCTGGGGCTCTATGCCTCAAAAATCGGCTACAAATGCATCCTGGTGCTGGAAATGCCAAGTGAACTGCCCCTGATCATCGAACGCTCCAGAAAGCTTGGGGCCAAACCCATACTTGGCATTCGCATCAAACTTGCGGCCCAGGCCGGAGGACACTGGGGAGAATCCGGTGGAGAAAGAAGCATTTTTGGTCTCAACACCACCCAGATGATTGAAGCGGTGGATCTTCTTGCCCAAGAAGGCATGCTGGACTGCCTGCAGATGGTTCATTACCACCTGGGCTCCCAGATATCCAATATCCGAGAGATCAGAACCGCCGTGAATGAAGCCTGCCGGGTCTATGCAGGTCTTGCCATGGAAGGAGCCAATGTAAACTATCTGGATCTGGGGGGCGGCCTTGCCGTTGACTATGACGGGTCCCAGTCCAATTTTTTAAGCAGCCGTAATTACACCTTAAGTGAGTATTGTACAGATATCATTGAGGCGGTGATGACCTCCCTTGATGAGGTGAACATCCCCCATCCTGTCATCATCACGGAATCCGGTAGAGCCCTGGTGGCCTACTACTCCATGCTCATTTTCAATGTTCTGGATGTCACCCGGTTCCAGCCGGAACCCCTGCCGGAAACCCTGCCGGAAACCTGCCCTGCCCAGATCCGGTATATGCACGACTCTCTGAAAGAACTTTCCATCCGGAACCTGCAGGAGTGTTTCAATGACATCATCTACTACCGGGATGAAGTTCGACAGATGTTCAATCACGGCAAAATGTCCCTCCGGGAACGATCCTTGGCGGAAAAAATATTCTGGACCACCATCAATGAGGTGGCAAGACTTTCCAGGGAATTAAAGCATGTGGCGCCGGAGATTGCCGACATAGAGCGTGTGCTGTCTGATATTTACTACTGCAACTTCAGCGTATTTCAGTCATTGCCCGATGCCTGGGCCATTGATCAGCTGTTTCCGGTGATGCCCATCCACCGACTACATGAAGAACCCACCAGAAAGGGGATCATTGCCGACATCACCTGTGACTGCGATGGCAAGATAGACCGGTTCATTGATCGTAAAAGTGTCAAACGCTTTCTGCCCCTGCATGAACTCACCGAGGGCCAGGAATACTATCTGGCAACATTTCTGGTGGGGGCCTACCAGGAAACCCTGGGGGATCTGCATAATCTGCTGGGGGACACCAATGTGGTCACAGTCAGGGTCCTTGAAAGCGGAGAGTATGAGTTTGTGGGAGAACTTGAAGGCGACTCTGTGGCCGATATTCTCTCCTATGTGGAATACGATCCCAAACGGCTCCTGGTCCGTTTCAGAAAAACAGCAGAAAAAGCCGTACGTCACGGCAACATCACGGCCCAGGAACGTCGGGAAATCATGCAGGCCTATGAACTGGGTCTCCGGGGCTACACCTATTTTGAAAGGTAAAAAAGGAGAATTTAAATGTCAAAGGTATTAATCGTCGGTGCCGGCGGGGTGGGCAGTGTCACCACTCACAAATGTGCCCAGATGTCTGATATATTTACGGAAATAGTACTTGCCAGCAGAACTTTGTCCAAATGTGATGCCATTGCCCGGGATATCCTTGAACGCACCGGCAAACAAATCACCACCGCCTGTCTGGATGTGGACAATGTAAAAGAAACCATTGCCTTCATTGAAAAGGTAAAACCCGATGTGGTGGTGAACCTAGCCCTGCCCTACCAGGATCTGCCCCTGATGGATGCCTGCCTTGCCACCGGGGTGGACTATCTGGACACGGCCAACTATGAGCCCCCGGATGAGGCCAAGTTTGAGTATAAATGGCAATGGGCCTACCGGGAAAAATTTGAAGAAAAGGGGCTCATGGCCCTTCTGGGTTCCGGGTTTGATCCCGGCGTCACCAATGTCTTCTGTGCCTGGGCCCAGAAACATCACTTTGATGAAATTCATACCCTTGACATCATTGACTGCAATGCCGGGGATCACGGCCAGCACTTTGCCACCAACTTCAATCCCGAAATCAATATCCGGGAGATCACCCAGCGGGGCCGGTACTGGGAGCATGGCGAATGGGTGGAAACAGATCCCCTCTCCTGGTCCATGGACTATGATTTCCCCGAAGGCATCGGCAACAAAAAATGCTATCTCATGTACCATGAGGAACTGGAATCTCTGGTAATGCATCTCAAGGGCCTTAAACGAGCCCGTTTCTGGATGACCTTTTCCCAGCAATACCTGACCCACCTGAAAGTTCTTGAAAATGTGGGCATGACCGGCATTGCCCCTGTAAATTACTACGGCCAGGAAATTATTCCGTTAAAGTTCCTCAAGGCGGTGCTGCCGGAACCGGCATCTTTAGGCCCCCTTACCCAGGGCCGTACCTGCATTGGATGTTTATTAAAGGGCATCAAAAACGGCAAAGAAAAAACCCTGTATGTATATAATATCTGCAGCCATGAAGAGGCCTTCAAAGAGGTGGGTTCCCAGGCCATCTCCTACACCACCGGCGTACCCGCCATGATTGGTGCCATGCTCATGCTCCAGAAAAAATGGCATAAAAAGGGGGTATGGCACATGGAACAGTTTGATCCCGATCCCTTCATGGATGCCTTGAACGCCCATGGCCTTCCCTGGAAAGCGGTGGAACTTTAATGGATTGCCCAGTGCCCACGTCCTTTGATACCACAGCTTTACCCTCCCCCTGCTTTGTGGTGGATGAGGCGGCACTCATGCACAACCTGAAAATTTTGGCATCGGTGAAGAAACAAGCCGGATGCCGGATTCTCCTGGCCCTGAAGTGCTTTGCCATGTTTAGGGTCTTTCCCCTGCTTTCAAAGACCCTGGACGGCGTCTGTGCAAGCTCCCCCCACGAGGCAAGGCTTGGAAGGGAAGAATTCGGCCGGGAGGTGCACACCTTTGCAGCGGCTTACGCTGAAACTGATATCAAAAACTTGTGTGACACCACCGACCACCTGGTGTTCAACTCCTTTGCCCAGCTGGATCGCTTCCGGCCTCTGGTGGCGGAGCTAACAAAAAAAAACGGACGTCACATTGAACTTGGCATCCGCATCAATCCGGAGCACTCCGAAGGGGCCGTGCCCATTTACGACCCCTGTTCGCCAGGCTCCCGGCTGGGTATCCGTAAAAAGGCCTTTCCAGAAAACTTCCCCAAAGACATCACTGGCCTTCACTGGCACAATCTGTGCGAACAGGATGCTGACTGCCTGGAACGTACTGTAACGGCCGTTGAAGAACGCTTTGGAGAATATATCCCCAAAGTGAAATACGTTAATTTCGGCGGGGGACATCACATCACCCGCCCGGGATATGATCTGGATCTGCTGGTAAAAATCATCCGGGATTTCAAGGCCAGATGGGGCAAAGACGTAATTCTTGAACCCGGGGAAGCCGTGGCCCTGAACGCCGGTGTTCTGGTGGCAACTGTTCTGGATATTATCCAGGCGGACATGGAGATCATTCTCATGGATGCATCGGTGCCCACCCACATGCCCGATGTCCTGGAGATGCCCTACCGGCCCCATATCATGGGTTCAGCTCTCCCCGGGGAAAAGCCTTATACCTGCCGAATCGGCGGCCCCTCCTGCCTGGCAGGAGATGTGGCCGGGGAATATTCTTTTGATGCGCCCCTGTCGGTGGGGGACAAACTCATTTTCACGGACATGGCCATCTATACCATGGTAAAAACCAACACCTTTAACGGGGTACAGCTGCCAGCCATTGCCCTTCTGCCCGCCGGAAAAACCCAACCGGAAATCATAAAAACCTTCGGGTATGAAGATTTCAGATCCCGGCTTTCATAAAAATGGCATTATCCAGCGTCAACAACCCTAAAATTAAGATTTGACGTTGCACTAGCAGTAATCACCTGTCACAACGAATATTGAAACTGGTAATATACCGCCGCCCCCCCGACGGGCAATGGTCCCGGACCGGAACTGTAGACAGCTCAATTGTCCGGTTCCTATTGCCCATCGGGGGGGCGGCTCTGCTGAGGTTGCCTTGGAGGCTGCCTTTTCATATAACATACATGGTAGTAAACACCTAAACTCTCATTATTACAGCATTTTGGACGGCGTTTCATATAAAAACCCACATGGCTGTAACCACCAGCCACAACGAAGTAAATATTCGGTTTGGTCATGTAAATGTTTGGTCAGTGCCCCATATTCGCCTGTTTGGGGCTGCGTAGCATATTGATTGCTATGTGAGCAGACCAAAACGGGTGAAGATGGGGTGCTGACCGAATATTTACACAACGAAGATTGAAAGTCCAATTATTGGAGCATCTTAGGCGGAGCTTCTTATAAAAAAACAGATCGGAAAAAGATGAATAAGACCCCTGACTTTATTGATTCAGAACTCACCCTCCGGGATGAAAAAAATTCCCGGTTCCACGTCATTCCCGTTCCCATGGAGACATCTGTGTCCTATGGGGGGGGAACGGCCCAGGGCCCCCGGGCCATTCTCATAGCCTCCCAACAGCTGGAAGCCTGGGATGGCCAATGCCTGCCCCTGGAGCAGGGCATTCACACAACAGCCCCTGTGGATTGCACCGGAACCGTTGAAGATATTCTGGCCCGCATTGAAAAGGCCGTGTCAACAACCCTGGCCTTGAATGCCCTTCCCGTAATTCTCGGGGGGGAACACACCGTAACCCTGGGCGCATTGCGGGCGTTGAAAAAGGCATCCTCCAGGGCGTTTGGCATTGTCCAGGTGGATGCCCATGCCGATCTCCGGGACACCTACGAAGAAAGCCCTCTAAGTCATGCCTGTGTCATGCGACGGGCCACCCAGGATCTTGGGATCCCCTTGGTTCAGCTGGGGATTCGTGCCCTGTGCCGGGAAGAGGAAGAGTATCGCCGGGAAAATAACATCACCTTTTTTGATGCCCGGCAGCTGCATCTCCAGGGCATTCCCGAGGAGCTGTTTCCCCCTGATTTTCCCGACAACATTTACATCACCCTGGATGTGGACGGACTTGATCCCTCTGTGATCCGGGCTACGGGCACACCGGTTCCCGGAGGGCTTGGGTGGCACGACACACTGACCTTACTTGAAAAAAGCATGCACAATAAAAAAGTGGTGGGATTTGATGTGGTGGAGCTGGCCCCTGTGGCCGGGGACCATGCATCGGATTTTGCAGCGGCCCAGCTGGTGTACAGCACCATGGGCATGATTAACAGGTCATGGAAAATACCCCATGGGAACAACTCAGGCTTGCGTTATTGACCACAGCCTGTGCAAACGCCAAAAACAACGATAATGCCAATAACGCAAGCCTGACCCCTCCGGGATTAAGCGTCTAACCGGGAAAATGCGAATGCGGCCGGTGCCAGACATGCCTCATTCTGACTTGATAAACTGAATCGCAAAGGTTTTTTTGTTCATCAATAGTTACCCGCTGACGCGCCAGGTCTTCATCCAGACCTGTTTTTATTGGTGAATCCTGACCCATGGCCAGGGAAACACCAAATAAGAACAGGATTAAAACCCACAAACAACAGGTATGAAAATAACGCTTCATCCGTGTCATGCCGAAGGTAAATTTCCCAGCGGATTTATGTTATCCACAATAAAAGGGGTGCATCGGATGGCCACACTGTGTTTTTTCAGCCAAATCCGGGCCATGGCAATGGATTCTCCGTCAATATTGGTTATACTGGCAAGCTCCTCGGCAAACCCAATATCTTGAATATTGAATTCATAGTAAAAGGTGTTGACGGTGAAGGGGTCGGCAATGAGAATCACCTTTGCCTTGTTGTGGGGATGCTTCTTGGGAGAACCGGAAAAAGGAATGTGGGACGTCTTGTCCACATTTCTGGGTTTCTGGTATCTCTGAATCTCAAATTTTTCCTTTAACTCAACAAGATTAACTATGGCCATTATACTCCTCCTGAAATTAAATCTGAAATTCTACATATTGTGATGATGCCCTGCTCCCGAATCGGTTACGAAACCACGGTTTGATTATCTTATTATACATCAAAAAGTCCTTAAAAAAGAAGAGATCTTTTCATTAAAATTATTTTATAAAATAATTTATAACATATTTTATAACATAATTGACATGCATTCATAGATATTTTATCTTGATGTTCAACAATAAGACTTTCGTGATTGATGCCAACAGAAACACCCATTGACAAGCCTTTGGGGAACAGCAGGATCAAGCGCCTACTTCCGGACAATAATGCCGATGATCGGCGTATACATACCAAACCTTTACAGCCAAGGCATAAAAACAGCCAAGACCCTGTTAGACGGGGGGAGAAAATCCATGGAATACATTAAAAAAGCTCTGAAAACCGCCACGACCAACACCCCGAAAATTCGCACAATTGTAAAAGGGATTCTTTCAGAGATTAAAGCCGGGGCAGAAACCACCGTTTATGAACTGGCCCGGAAATTCGATAACTGGGAAGGAGATTTCATTCTCAATGAAGTGAAGAAATAAAAACTCATTGCAACGGTGCCGGAAAGTGTAAAAAAAGATATACGCTTTGCCCACGCCCAGGTCAGTGGTTTTGCCAAGGCCCAACGACAGAGCATCGCCGAATTTGAACACGAAACCCTGTCCGGGGTACGACTGGGTCAGAAAATCATCCCCATGGAAGTGGCCGGATGCTACGTTCCTGGGGGACGGTTTGCCCATGCCTGTTCCGCCATCATGAGCGTAGCCACAGCCAAGGCTGCAGGGGTTAAAACCGTCATTGCCTGCTCTCCTCTCCGGGGAGATTCCATTGCACCGGCGGTTGTGTATGCCCTGGAAGTTGCCGGAGCGGACATTATCCTGGAAATGGGCGGCGTCCAGGCCGTTGCCATCATGGCCTTTGGTCTGTTCACCGGAAAACCTGCCAATATCCTTGTGGGACCGGGCAATGCCTATGTGGCAGAAGCCAAGGCCATCCTTTCTTCAACGGGCAAATGCACCATTGACGTGTTTGCAGGTCCCACCGAATCTGCCATCATCGCCGATGCCACCGCCGACCCCATGACCGTGGCCGTTGATCTGGTGTCCCAGGCCGAACACGGATACGATTCTCCGGTGTGGCTGTTCACCGACGACAAGGCACTGGGGGAAAAGGTGCTTGAAATCATACCCAGGGTCATCGCTGATCTGCCCGATCCCCAGGTGGTCCAAAGTTCCTGGGAAAACTACGGGGAAATCATCCTGTGCAAAAATCGTCAGAAACTCTGCCGGGTAAATGATGATTATGCCGCAGAACATGTCCAGGTAATGGCCGATGATCTTGACTGGTGGCTGGCAAAACTCCGCGCCTATGGGTCTCTACTTCTCGGGGAAGGCAGCACCGTACCCCATGGAGACAAATGCTCCGGTACCAATCATATTCTGCCCACCAAAAAGGCCGGATACTATTCCGGTGGTCTCAATGTGCATAAGTTCCTTAAAATATACACCTGGCAGGAAATCAGCAAAGACGCCAACCGGGTGATCAGCGGTTCGGCATCGAGACTTTCCCGGGTGGAGGGTATGGAAGGCCATGCCCGGGCCTGTGACTGGTGGCTGAGAAAATATTTTCCCCAGGAAAACTGGAATTTTGAGGTATACGACCTGGAAAAATATTAATGCCGGATGGGGGGTACCCCATTCCCATACCGGAAGGATCCCGCCGTTCACGGAACCCAAGAATTTTTTTTGGGGCTTGATCACAGCATGGGGCACTTGTCATAAGTGTTGGGTCAACAGCGTCAGGCTTGTGTTATTGGCGTTATCTTTTCACAGCCTGTGCAAAAGCCAAAACCAACGATAATGCCAATAACGCAAGACTGACTCATCTCTAAAATGGCCCATGTTGTGACCAAACCCGATCTTTTTGAACAAGGCCCCCCCGCAGACAATACATCCATGCGAGGATTAAGCCCGAATAACAGGAGATGTTCACATGGAAAAAACGGCTGCTGTATTTAAAAAAGATTTTACCCTGCAGGAACCCATCTGCGAAGAAGGGATAGAAAAGGCACTTGAAATTCTGAGATCGGGAAAAATCCACCGGTACAATATCGAGGCCGGAGAAGAGGGAGAGTCAGCCCTCCTGGAAAAAGAATTTGCCGCCTACATGGGCAAAAAATACTGCCTTGCCTGTGCATCATGCGGCAGCGCCATGTACATTGCCTTGAAAAGTGCCGGGGTTAAACCCGGTGACAAGGTGCTGTGCAACGCATACACACTGGCCCCGGTGCCCGGAGCCATTGAAAATACCGGTGCAACCATTGAACTTGTAGACATCACCGACGATTACACCATTGACCTTAATGATCTGGAAAAAAAAGCAGCACCTGCGGATGTCAAATGGATCATGCTTTCCCACATGAGGGGTCACATAACCCACATGGACCGCATCATGGAGATCTGCACCAACAATGGCCTGGTACTCATTGAAGACTGTGCCCACACCATGGGGGCCACCTGGGACGGGAAAAAATCCGGCAGCTTCGGCAAAGCAGGCTGTTTCAGCACCCAAACCTACAAACACATGAATTCCGGTGAAGGGGGGCTTCTGGTCACCGACGATGCCGATCTCATTGCACGGGCCATTATTCATTCCGGTTCTTACATGCTCTATGAAAGGCACACCTCAAGACCTGCCATGGCAACCTTTGAACCGTTAAAAACTATGATCCCCAACTACTCCAGCCGCATGGATAATCTAAGGGCCGCCATTTTAAGACCCCAGCTGCGGAATCTGGACACCCAGTGCCGACGATGGAATGAGCGCTATGATCTTCTGGAAAAGGCCTTGGTCGCCATTGACGGCATTACCTGTCCCGAAAAAGATCCAAGGGAAAAATATGTGGGCAGTTCCATCCAGTTTTCCCTCAACGGCCATGATGCCGGGACCATCCAAAATTTTCTGACAGCCTGCCTGGAAAAAGGGGTGGAACTTAAATGGTTCGGGAACAAGGAGCCCGTGGGCTTTACTAGTGCCTATGAGAGCTGGAAATACCTGGGAAATCTACCGGATCTGCCCAACACCCGACGGATTCTTGCCGTGATGTGCGACATGCGAATTCCATTGACATTTTCCCTTGAAGACTGTCAACTGATAGCTGAAATAATTGGTGAAGTTGCGCAAAAGGTTCTTAAAAAGCCTTAATAAACAGCCCCACACGCCATTCAGGCCACCATGCGCTGTGGTAAAAATGACATTTACATGTAAAACAATTAAAGACAACATCCATAACGGTCTGAACATCCAGTATTGTTTTTGATTTTCAGCCAAGGAGAAAAACATGAGCAAAAAAACAGTCAACACCGCGAATGCCCCCGCTGCCATCGGCCCTTATTCCCAGGGCGTTGTCACAGGTAACCTGTTGTTCACCTCGGGCCAGCTGCCCATTGATCCGGCAACGGGCAAAATCCCCGATGTTTCCATTGAGGACCAGGCCCACATCGTATTTAAAAACCTCACTGCCATTGCCGAGGAGGCAGGTACAAGCCTTGACAATGCCGTGAAAACCACCGTTTTTCTGTCGGATATAAATAACTTCCAGGCCGTAAACGGAGTCTATGCCCTTTACTTTAAAGAACCCTTTCCTGCCAGAAGTGCCTTTCAGGTGGCTGCCCTGCCCCTGGGTGCGGCCCTGGAAGTAGAGGCAATCTTTCAACTCTAAGAAATATTTAAGGAACCTTAAAAATGAACTTCACCAAATTTCCCAGAAGACACTATGTTAAGACTCCCACACCCCTTGAATCCATGTCCCGTCTGAGCAAGGCCCTGGGAGGCGATGTTAATCTTTACATCAAACGCGATGATCTGCTCCCCGGTGCCGCTGGCGGCAACAAGACACGTAAGCTTGACTTCTGCATCGCCGATGCCCTGGCAAAAGGGGCTGATGCTATAATCACCTGTGGTGCCGTGCAGTCCAACCACTGCCGTCTCACCGCCGCATGGTCCGCCAAGGAAGGTCTGGACTGCCACCTTGTGCTTGAAGAGCGGGTAAAGGGCTCCTACAAAAAAGAGGCCAGCGGGAACAATTTCCTGTTTGAGCTTTTAGATGTTAAAACCATCGGTGTAGTGGCCGCAGGCTCTGACATGATGGCAGAGATGACAAAAAAAGCCGAAGTCCTCAAAGCAGAAGGCAAAACCCCCTACATCATCCCCGGTGGTGCCTCCAACAGCATCGGCGCACTGGGATATGTGGCCTGTGCCGAAGAAACCATGAATCAGCTCAACGATATGCATCTTTCCATTGATCACATTGTGGTCCCCTCTGGATCTGCCGGTACCCATGCCGGTATGGTGGTGGGCATGACCGGTGTCAACGCAAACATTGCCATCTCCGGCATGAACGTATCCAGGCCCAAAGATGTCCAGGAAGAGATTGTATACAAACTGGCCGTTGAAACCGCTAAAAAAGTGGGAGTAAAAAGCGGTGTGGCCCGGGAAGACTTTGTGTGCTTTGACGGCTATGTGGGACCGGGATACGCCATCCCCACCGATTCCATGGTGGAGGCGGTGAAGCTCTTCGCCATGAACGAAGCCATCCTTCTGGACCCGGTATACTCTGGCAAGGCTGCTGCAGGACTCATTGATCTGGTGAGAAAAGGACATTTCCCCAAAGGGTCCAATGTGCTCTTCCTTCACACCGGTGGATCTCCGGCGCTGTATGCCTATCTGGATACTTTCAGATAATTCTAAATCAATACCCCCTGAGCTAAAGGCTCAGGGGGTTTCTTGCTGTTTTTCTATAATTGCCACGGGCAGACCGTCTTCTTAATCCGGCCTGCCCTCGGCCTGCCCAAAACAAATAATGAAAATAGCATTATGCCGCCGCCCCCCGACGGGCAATGGGCCCGGCCCGGAACCGTAGACGGACCAATTGGCCGGTTCCTATTGCCCGTCGGGGGGCAGCTCTGCTGAGGTAGACTTAAGGGCTACCTTTTCATATAAAAAAAAGACAGGATAATGAACCAGGAAAAAGAAAAAATTGTGGGTATTCTGGGCGGCATGGGCCCCGAAGCCACCGTGGATCTGATGCAGCGCATCATCCGCCTCACTCCGGCCACCGATGATATTGACCACATCCGTTGCATTGTGGACAACAATCCCAAGGTACCCTCCCGGATAAAGGCCATCATTGAGGGCGACGGGGAAGACCCAGGACCCTGCATGGCCGACATGGGCAAACGGCTGGAAACCTGGGGGGCAGATTTTCTGGTCATTCCCTGCAATACCGCCCATTTCTACTACGATGCGGTAAACCAGGCGGTGAACATCCCCGTACTTCATCTAATTGATTTGGTGGTGGAAAAAGTAAAAAATATCTACCACCAAAGCCGACAGGTGGGCATTCTGGCGTCTCCGGCTATCCGCATAACAGGGCTATACCAGAAACGCCTGGCACCCCTTGGCATTGAGCCGGTATATCCAGATCAAAAACACCAGGAAATCCTTTTCAAGGTAATCAAAGACGTTAAAGCAGGGAACACAGGAGCAGATGTTCTGGAACGGTACAAAGCTGTGTGCCGTAACCTGATGTCCCGTCAGGCGGGACATGCCATCGTGGCCTGTACCGAACTCAGTGCACTTGAAGGCCCTCTGCCCATGGACACCATGGATGCCGCAGAACTGCTGGCCATGGCAATTGTGGATGTGATCAAAGGGGGAAAGGAACTTGACAAAACACCATGAATATGATGTTGAACTCCAGGGAAAGAACAAAATTTGATCGTCGGGTAAAACGCGGTGATCACGCTTGATCACAACATCGGCCACTCTTGGAAGAGGATTGCCTTGAGCCGGTTGGGAGGAACCCACATCATCGCGGAAAAGGAGCCGTATTCTTTGGCTGGAAAAAAATCTTCCATGAAATCTCTCATGGCCTATGAAAAAATCAGAGACATCATACTTTCCGGCGAGAAACTGCCGGGAACCCGTCTTATCCTTTCGGATCTTGAGTCGGAACTGGGTATCGGCCGGGGTCCCATAAGAGAAGCCTTGATGCGACTGGATCGCTCCGGTCTGGTCAAAAATATACCCTACAAGGGTGCTTTGGTGGCCACTCCTCCCAAACAAAAGGAAATTCTTCATATCTACGACATACGTGTGGATCTGGAAGTCAAGCTGGCCCAGGAAGCCATGTCCAACTTGTCTCCAAACAATTTGGCTGAACTTGAGGCCCTGCACCGGGAAATGCTGGAAATCCCCCCCAACTATTACAGCCTGGATCGGCAATTTCACAATATCATCTACCAGGCTTCGGATCTGCCCCACCTGCACAGCATTGTAAAAAAACTGATCCTGCCCGTGGAAACCTTTCTCAATGCCTACCAGCAAAAAACAGAAGACTATCAGCGATTCAACCAAGAGCATGCCCGCATTATTTCCAGCCTGAAGGAACAAAACTCCCAGGGCCTTAAAGAGGCCCTGACCAATAACATTCAAGGCGGACTTGAAATAATTGAAAAAACCTACAGCAGGATGGTCAGAAGACCATGACGATCAGCCGGGGCAGGGACGGTCTCGGGAATGGTTTTCAATGTTGCCAAGAAGGCCTGAATCCGTTATGCCCCCCGGCCATATTTCGTCAAGGGAAGTGCCCCGGGATTCCTGAATGGAACCTCACAATCTTACCATTGTGGTTTCACTGCAAAACCACCTCTGCTTTTATACGGGTTTTAAGCGCCTGCATGAGCCTGTCATTAAAGGGATAAGTCACCACCCATGCGTTCAAGGGTGGGCATGGCCACAATGGTTTCCGTACTTTTAAGGGCCAGGCCCTGGGGATAAAAAGATCGTCTAAATTTTTTCCAGCCCATGGCCCGCAGACTCTGCTCCTTCAAGCCCTTTTCCAGACGATCCAGGGTCAAACCACATGCTGATGGAGGTGGATAAGGTTGTGGGCATAATGATGATCACCAGAAAAATCAGTACCAGCTTTTTCCGGATGGACGACAAAATTATTCCCTCCAGCAGTTTTTTAACCGGATTTCAATCAGCACCTGTTCAATGCCATGAATCTTTTTCTAAAATGCCAGTATGAACTTGGCATGCACCAAAGTAACCCACGGAGCGTGATCTTGGATTAAACCCTCCCATCAAGCAGTCATAAAAAAACCTTAGGCAACAAGTATCAATAACCTATTCATGAATGTGTTATTATTTTCAATAATAAGAATGAAATCAGTACTGGAACTGTAAATGTTATTTTTACTTAATATCTTAGTTAATCTAATACTTCTTATTCTTCACACACAATTACATCTATTTGCAATAGTTTTATATATGGGATAGTCTACATTGATTCATGATTAATTCCAAACAATTGCAGGAGCAGATATGTCCTTTAAAATTTCAAATCATTTTCTGATCAATATTTTCAAGGTAAAATCAATCTGCTCTCTGATGCTCATGGCCATTATTGTGTTCAGTACATTGATCGCCTTTGATCGCTTTGTCATCTATCCATCCTTTATTAAACAACTGGCCAATAATACGGAAAACGAAGCCCTAAGGCTTGCCAGACACCTGGCTCCGGAACTTCAACCATGGTTTTCCGGCCCCCAGAACCACGCAATTGATCCTTTGACCATGGCAAAACTGGAAAAGGTCCAAAAAGATTTTGAGCTTTTCAAGATTGATCTTTTTGATGAAAACGGACACCGTTTTTACTCCACCATGTCAAAGGATATCGGTCAACCCAATCACAATGGATATTTCACGGATATCGTAAGCCAGGGAAAAATTTTCAGCCGCATGGTGAAAAAAACAATCCTGTCCCTGGAGGGCCCCCCCATCAGCACAGATATGGTGGAAAGCTATTATCCCATCATGGGCGACAATAAATTTAGAGGTGCACTGAAACTTTACTATGATGTCACCACCCGAATCAATGATCTGAAAAAACAGATCCTCATCTCCATGGGCCTCATGTCGGGGCTTGCCCTGGCCCTTTCCATGATTATCCTTGCGGTTCTAAAGGAAATGGCCAGCACCATGGTCAAACAACAGAAAACACGGGAGGCCCTGGAGGCAAGTGAAGCCCATCACCGAGAACTGGTCCAGGGTGTCAACGGTATTATTGTTCGATTCAATACAGACTGTCGCATCCTGTTCCTGAACCGGTATGGGCTGAATTTTTTCAGCTTACAGGAAGATCAGATAAAGGATCGTCATCTGCTCGCCAGCCTTACACTTCCCTCGGCCCCAGGTAACGGCACCGGAAACATGGCTGACATGTTTGAAACACTGTGCCGGGCACCTGAATCCCTTCCCCATGATGAAAATCAACACATTGATAACAATGGAAAAGAAACCTGGATTGCATGGACCAACAAACCCATCAGAAATGACCGGGGTGACATTGTTGAAATTTTGTCCATAGGCATTGACATCACCCAGCAGAAAAAAACGGAACAACGTATCCAAGAACTGTTGAACAATACCATGCACATGATTAAAAGTATGCCCTTTGGTATCATCATCGTAGGCAAAGACCGCACCATCCGCAGCGCCAACCAAGTGGCCCTGGAGCTTATGGGTGTCAAAGACGAAAGCGATATTGTGGGTAAAATATGCCATAACCGCATCTGTCCGGCAGAGAAATGCAACTGCCCGGTTCTGGATCTCGGGCAGACCGTGGACAGTTCCGAACGCATACTCATTGGGAAGGACAACAGATTGATTCCCATTATCAAAACCGTTCTTTCAACGGTCCTTGAAGGCGAGGAGGTTCTGCTGGAAGCCTTTGTGGATATTTCCGAATTGACCCAGGTGAGAAATGACCTGGAAAGTGCCAATTTAAAGCTGGAGATCGCCCTGGCAGAGGCCCGGATCATGGCAGACAAAGCAGGTATTGCCAACAAGGCAAAAAGTGAATTCCTGGCCAACATGAGCCATGAAATCCGCACACCTCTAAACGGGGTCATCGGCATGACCCAGATTCTAATGGATACGAATCTGCAGGAAAATCAACGCAGATATGCCCGAATCATACAGAACAGCGGCACTTCACTTTTAAATATCATCAATGACATCCTGGATTTTTCTAAAATCGAAGCCGGAAAACTTGAAATGGAAACCATTGCCTTTGATCTTAGGTCTCTTTTAAGCGATTTTTCCGCCATGATGTCCCTGAAAATTGAAAAAAAAGGGCTGGAATTTATCTGTTCTGCCAGCCCCGGCGTTCCCTCCAGGTTATTGGGGGACCCCGGCAGGCTGCGCCAGATATTGATCAACCTGGTGGGCAATGCAATCAAATTCACCCACCAGGGAGAAATTTCAGTACAAGTCAGTATTGTCTCTGAAACCGCAAAACAGGCCATACTGCAGTTTTCTGTGAAAGATACGGGCATTGGTATTGCTCAGGAACAGCAAAAAAAACTGTTTGAAAGCTTCTCCCAGGCAGATACTTCCACCACCCGAAAATATGGGGGGACCGGACTGGGATTGAGCATTTCCCGTACGCTTTGCCGAATGATGGGAGGAGACATCCATGTCAACAGTGAAAAAAATCTGGGATCTGAGTTCTGCTTTACGGCGAAATTTAAAAAACAGCCGGGGCAAGAACACCCACTTCCCCCGGCACAAAAGTCGGATCTCAAGGGGGTGAGAGCCATGGTTGTGGATGACAATGAAACCAATCGCCAGGTGATCTCCACCCAACTTAAGGCCTGGGCAATGATCCCCACCAGCTACCCCGACGGCCCCTCGGCCCTTGAGGGTCATGCTGAAGCCACTAAAAAGGGGCAACCCTTTGACCTGGCCATCCTGGATATGCAGATGCCGGAGATGGATGGGTTAACCCTGGCACACTTGATACAGGAACAGCAGGGGCCGAAACCTCACCTGATCATGATGACATCCGTGGGGCAGGTCGGTGATGCCAGACGATTTAAAAAGGCCGGTTTTGCAGCATACCTGGTAAAACCCGTGTGTCAACAGGATATTCTGGATACCCTGGCCACCGTTGTTTCAGGAAAACCTCCTTCCACGGAACTTTACCCCATTGTCACCCGGCACACTGTCCGGGAAATGCGCCGTAAAAACATCCAAATACTGCTGGCCGAGGATAATCTAGTAAACCAGCATGTGGCAATAAAATTTCTGAAAAAAATAGGACACACCGGAGTTGATACGGTGAAAAACGGCAAAGAAGCCCTCAAAGCCCTTGCAACCACCCCTTACGACCTGGTGCTCATGGACGTTCAAATGCCGGAAATGGATGGAATTGAAGCCACACGCCGCATCAGGAATATTCAGTCCGGATGTCTCAACCACGCCGTTCCCATCATCGCCATGACGGCCCATGCCATGAAAAGTGACCGGGACAGATGCCTTGAAGCCGGTATGAACGATCATATCGCCAAACCGGTAAATCCGGAAACTCTGGCCACAACCATTGAAAAATGGTTAAATTAGAAATCCTGCAACAGATGCCCGATATTCAACGATTGCCGGTTGAGCCGAAGCCCCCTTGTCCCCGAAGGGTTTCCGACAGTTCCCCGGACACCTGAAGTTCAGGACGCAACACGGGCATGATAACCATCTGGGCAATTTTCATACCGGCAACCACATGAAAGGGTTCCCTGGAATGATTGATCAGGATAACCCCTATTTCCCCACGATAACCCTCATCAATGGTTCCCGGGCTGTTCAAAACAGTGATGCCGTTTTTATATGCCAGGCCACTGCGGGGACGAATCTGGGCCTCTGTGTCCGGGGGCAGTTCAATTTTGATCCCCGTATGAACCAGGGAGAACTCCCCCGGTGCCAGTATCAGGGTATCTACGGAAAAAAGATCCAGCCCGGAATCATCTCTATGGGCGTACCGGGGAAAAATGGCATCTTCTCTGGTTCGGGTTATTTTCAGTATAGTTTTATTCATTAAATCACCCTGCAAAATAGCCCATGATGCAGGGTGCGTTCCCATTTTTCTTGCATCATCGCACCATTCTATGAATCCAATTTTCAGGCAAGCCTGACCCCATGCCCCGCCAACTGTGACGGGGTGCCAATTTTGCGATCAGGCCCTGATCAAGGCCTGATTATCTGATAAAGTTAGTTAAAACCTTGGCCGCCTGCTCCGGTGCCGGCACCTGTTTTTTACCGACCTCCATGACTTTCATCAACCATGCCATGTTTCTTCCCAGCACTTCCATGATCTGTTTACCTTCAGCATCCTGCTCCATTTCACCGGGATTCATCCCATGGGCCACGTTCCAGTAGTTAGAATTGGGCATGATCATTTCAGAATAGATGATATAATGATTAAGTTCGTCCATGGTGGGAACACCACCGGATCGCCGCACCGCAGCCACAGATGCCCCCACCTTGTGCCGATACAAATTGTTGTTGGTGGTGGCCACAAAAAAAGCCCGGTCCAGGAAGGATTTCATGGTACCGGCCACCCCGGAGAAATGCACCGGAGAACCCAGAAGGATGCCATCGGCTTCTTTTATTTTCTGTACCCATTCATTGACGGGATCATCGTCAATAATGCATTTTTCATTCTGATTCTTGGCACAGGAAAAACAAGCCATGCATCCCCGGACCTTTTCCTTACCCACATGAATAAGCTCGGTTTCTATTCCCTGTTTTTCAATTTCTCCCAATACCGTATTAAGACAACCGACCGTATTTCCCTTTTTCCTTGGACTGCCGTTAAATGCGACAACTTTCATACGTATGCTCCTTTAAATTCTTAACTATAAACTTCAACAACTTCCAAGCAGGCAGTGTCAGCGACCACTTTTTTGATGGGCTTAATCATAACATGGAGCAACGGAGCCAGGCTTGGGTTATTATTGGACGCAGTGATGATCCGGCCCCATTTCAAAGTCATTGGCCACCATAAAGCAAAAATCAAGCATCCTTTTGTGAAGGAGAATCAAGCAATTCGCAACCCGTTATTTTATATTGGGTAACTACATTTCGGCCATTTTTTTTGGAATGATAAAGTGCAACATCGGCTTCATGGATCATCTGGAGGTAATTTTGAATATCGGATCTAAACTGAACAACGCCGAGACTGATAGATGTTTTTATTTCAACATCATGAAAATGGGTAACAATTCCTTCTATAGTTCGGCAAAGTCTTCTGGAAAGGTTTGACGCCATTTCCAGGTTGGTCTCCGGCAAGAGAATAATGAATTCTTCTCCACCGTAGCGACCCAGAATATCTGAAGCCCGAAGCTGATTCTGCAAGGTTGCCGAGACATTTTTCAGGACTTCATCCCCTGCAAGATGCCCATGGGTATCGTTTACAAGCTTAAACTTATCGATGTCGCAAAAAACAATGGAAAACTCATTGCCATATCGCTTGGCCTTGTCAAACTCAAGCTCAATTTGCTTTTCCACATAGGCCCTGTTATACAACGAAGTCAGGTTGTCGTGATTGGTCATCTGTTCAAGGGTTCTGTTAATATCGTTGATCTCGGCAAATTTCATCTGAGAGATGACCACATCTGTCATATCATGGATGGCGATACAAACATAAACTTCTCCGGTCAATTCATTTTTCACAGGGATAAATGTACAATCCTGGTGCATAAAATCAATATTTTCACCTGTCATCATACTCTTATGATGAAACCGAAAAAGATAGGGTTTCTGTCTCCACGAAACAAACGCATAGTTCTTGATAAGCCGCACACTTTTTAGTTTTAATTCAAGCCACTGCTCGGGTAGATAGGCAAAAACATCAAACAGATTTTTCCCCAGCAGATCAGCTTCATCAATACCGCTGTGTTTTGCCATGAATTGATTCCAGACCACGATCCTGTTTTGGTCGTCAAGAACGGTCATGCCGATATTGATATGATTAAGGATATTATATAAAGTTTGGATATTGTCGATGCCCATATAATTCATAATTCTGACAACAGTTTATCAAGGGACTTGTTAACAGCTTTGATGGCCGCTTCGGAAATAAAAATCAACAAATCACTCTTAAAGGATTTTTCCTTAAGGTTAAAAGTTATTTTGGAAAGAAGGGTATAGTCCCACTTTATATTTCGTCGCTTAAAGGTCTCATAGGCGATGATCCTCAATTCTTTATGCTCAGATAACAGCTCCGGTGACGAAAAGGTCATCCCCTTGTTAAAGAGCTGTGTTGATATGCTGTTAAGGCATGCGCCCACCATCAAATTACTCAACTCAAGCATGAAGTCCATCTCTTCAACGAGATTCATCTGGTTGGAAATACCAAGAATTTCAGAAAAACGCTGGCGGGTTTCATCATTAAAAATAACAATGGCTTCCCCTTCCAAAAAGGCGGCATTATAAAAGGTCTGCCTGAAAAGGGTTACCTTTTCCGTTTCCCCGAAAACGCTTTCTTGAAGCACTTTTTCTGCCAACTTTTCCGCTTTAACAATCTGAATGTCAGGAACAGACAGATCCACAAAGGACTTCAGGATAGAAGCCAGATCACTTCCGGCCTGTCCCATGGCCAGGTTGACCACCTCTTTCAGCATCTCATATTGATCTTCAGTCAGGTCAATGCTCATTTTATCATTCCAAGATCCTTTAAGATTTTAGTCAAAGGGACGATGTTCAGTGGACGCTCTTTTTTAATATATCCAATGGCACCAAGGGACTTGACAATTTCTTCCGCCTGGGGCTGAATATCTGCAGTTAAAACGATAACATTGGCTTTAATGCCCTTTGCTTGTAAAGTTTCAAGGACCTCATATCCTGTCTTTTCAGGCATGGTCAAATCCAGAAAAACCAGGCTGTATTCAAAAGCGTACAAACACTCCAGGGCCTCATTGCCATTAGCCGCTTCCGTAATATTGAGTTCATGATTATTAAAAATCGACGAAAGTTCTTTTGCAATAACCTTTCGCATAATTTTGGAATCATCAACCAGCAAAATTGACATAGTCATACTGTTTACCTCTGTATTTCATATATACCGCAACGAGCTGTTGAAGCGTAACCCTTGAAGCGTATTTTAATAATTTAGATCTATCAATTAATGTTCAACTTTTTTGTGCCCATCACACAAGCCTGACCCCTACACACGATAGGAAGATACATCAATTGCTGTTATTTTGGCAAGATTAACATAAAAATTGCTTGGACAAATCAAACTCTGAACCCATCCCAAGATGGACAGATTGTGGCCATCCCCTCGGTTATTGCAGCTGAAACCCCTTTATATGCTCAATAAGGTATTGAAACTTTTTCAATAATATATTACGGGATTTCAGATAAATATTGATGTGATCATTCAGAATATCCAGCTCCGAAAATAACGCCACAAGATGTCCCTCCTCCAACTCCCGTAATACGGTATATCGGGGGACAAAACCCACTCCCATGTTGCAAAGAGCCGCATTGATCATTCCTCGAACATGATTAATGCATGTGACCCGATCAAAAAGCACCTGTTGATCCAGGGGAAGAATATGGATGAAATTACCCCACCAGGCAAGTTCTTTATCCTGGGAAAAAACATTGCACCGTGCCAGATCTTCCACCGTGGTGATGTTATGCCTGCGAATGTAACGGGGTGAGGCAATTACCACATACTCCTCTTGAAACAAGGTAATGGTCTCAAGATCCGGCCGGACATGGGGTTTACAGTCAATGATAAGATCCAGCTCATCATCCAGAAGAGGTTGAAACAGATTATGACTCAAGGTAAAATCAACATGAATATCTGGATGGGCTTCAAAAAACCCCTCCATACCCTTCAAGAGCACACTGACCCCGAATTCCACCGTGGAACCCACGCGGATAAGTTCCGGATATTTTTTTGTCTTCATCAGAAGATCCCGGGTTTTTTCAACCTCGGAAAAAATCTTATGGCAGCTTTTAAACAAAATCTTCCCTTCACTGGTCAGGGCAAAGGCATTCCTTTTCTTTTCCACCAGGGTAAGGTTCAGGCTCTCTTCCAGGTTTTTAATGGCATGGCTCACGGCGGACTGGGTCACAAAACGTTTCCGGGCACATTTGGAATAACTTTTCACCTGGGCCAGCACATAAAACGTGTTCAGTTTATTCAAGTCCATAATATTTCTCTCTTCTGCCCCATATTTCGTTTATCTCGTTCATTGCCATGTCGGGCGGCCGTTGGGGACTCTGATGTCTGCGTTTTCATATAGCTGCAATATCTTGACGGACACAACCAAGTATGAAAATGGTATAATACCGCTCCCAACGACCATCCAATCCGGCCCGGAACCGTCGGCGGCCCTTTTGCCCTGCCGGCCTAAAGCGCAGGAACTGCGGGTAGGTTTATCCTAAAACACCCAGCGCCGAATACCCACCGTCTGTTATGAAAAATATTCAAATAAAATATGAATATTATGAATTTTACTTATACAATATTTTATGGTTATAATCAAACCATAAAACAAGCTGGAGCCTGCCGTTACCTGTAAAGGCACCTTACCCCGTTGGCCTGCCAATTATGATGACTGGCCGATGTTATGATCAAGCCCGAAACATTATTTTTTATCATTGTCCATATTATCCATAAAACCCAAGGAGGCTGTCATGTCCAACGCCATTTACCAGATTGCAAAACCGGAAACAGAAAAACTTCTTTCCTATCTGCCGGGAAGTGATGAAAAAATACGCCTGAAAAAACGTATTAAGGAAATGAAAGCTGAAACCATAGAGATTCCGTTGATCATCGGCGGCAAGGAAGTTCGCACCGGTCGTACCGGCACCTGTGTTATCCCCCACAACCATTCCCATGTCCTTGCCACCTATCACATGGCAGGCCCGGAAGAAATGCAGATGGCCATTGATGCAGCCCTGGATGCCAGGAAAATCTGGGCAGAAACCCCCTGGGAACATCGACTGGCTGTTTTTCTGAAAGCCGCAGAACTCCTTGCTGGTCCCTGGCGGGAAACCCTGAATGCCGCCACCATGCTGTGCCAGGGTAAAAGCGTATATGAGGCAGAAGCCGATGCCGCTTGTGAACTCATGGATTTTTTCCGTTTCGGCAGCTATTATGTCAGACAAATCATGGAGGAACAGCCCCGGACGGTGCAGGGTATGTTCAACCGCATGGAGTATCGTCCCCTGGAGGGCTTTATCCTTGCCGTCACCCCCTTTAATTTCACCGCCATTGGCGGTAACCTGCCCTCCTCCCCGGCCATGGCCGGTAACACCACCATATGGAAACCCTCCTCCACGGCCATATATTCAAACTATCAGGTCATGAAACTTTTAATGGAAGCCGGTTTGCCAGGCGGGATCATCAACTTTGTCCCCGGTCCCGGCAGCGTTATCGGCCCAATTGCCATGGCGCATCCCATGCTGGCAGGAATTCATTTCACCGGTTCCACCGCCACCTTCAACAACATGTGGCGAACCGTGGCATCCAACCTGGAAAACTATCGCAGTTATCCCAGGATTGTGGGGGAAACAGGCGGCAAAGATTTTCTGTTTGCCCATGCATCGGCGGACAAAGAGGCAGTGGTCCATGCCATCATCGGCGGGGCCTTTTCCTACCAGGGACAAAAATGTTCCGCCACATCCAGGGCCTATATTCCAAGAAGTATCTGGCCGGACATAAAAGAGGGATTAATCCGGGAAACCGCAGATCTAAAGCCCGGGAATGTGGAGGATTTCACCCACTACATGGGTGCTGTCATTGATCAGGCATCCTTTGATAATATCAAAGCCTACATTGAAGTGGCTGAAAAATCACCTGAAGCCGACATTATCATTGGAGGAAAGTGCAGCGATGAAACAGGATTTTTTGTGGACCCCACGGTGATCGTCACCACCAATCCCCATTTTAAAACCATGGAAGAAGAAATTTTCGGGCCCGTGGTGACCATTTTCATATATGAAGATAAGGACTATGAAGCCACTCTTAATCTATGCGAATCCACATCGGAATATGCCCTCACCGGTGGCATCTTTGCCCAGGATCGACTGGCCATTGTTGAGATGGAAAAACGATTGACCTATTCCGCAGGCAACTTTTACATCAATGATAAAACCACAGGTGCCTTTGTAGGCCTCCAGCCCTTTGGCGGCGCCAGGGCCTCGGGAACCAATGAAAAAGTGGGCAGCCGACACAATATGTCCCGATGGATGATCCCCAGAACCATCAAAGAAAATTACAATCCGGCAAAGAATTACAGACTTCCACTGATGAAAGAATCCTGATCAGGCGGTGGGCCAATTGGGGAGGAAACTTAAATTCTCCCCATCATGCACCATCACCCTGTTACGTCCACCGTTTTTGGCCTTGTAAAGGGCGGTATCCGCTTTAAAAACAAGTAGTTCAGGCCTTTGATCGGTTTCAGGAATACAACAGGCGATCCCCATACTGATGGTTGTTTTTATTTTTTCGCCATTGTAATCAAGTACAGAATCGGCTACCTTCCCTCGGAAAGTTTCCGCCAGCGCCATGGCGGCATCAATGCCCTTATCCGGCAAAAGCACAACAAATTCCTCACCACCATACCTTGCCACCACATCTGTTTCCCGCTTAAAAATCTCCAGAAGACAACGGCTGAGCAACTGCAGATATTCATCTCCGGCCATATGCCCGAAGGTGTCATTTATCCTTTTGAACAAATCAATATCGCACATGACAAGGCAGATTGGGTTTTGCCGCCGGGCACAAAGCCCCCATGCCAGATGAAAAAGTTCATCAAAATGGCGACGATTGTAAAGGCCTGTCAATACGTCTATGCGGCTGGCCTGCTTCAACTCCCTGGATTTCTTTTCAAGGAGGAATTCATTTTCAAGGGCTCGCCAGTATTCATCGCTGCCCCGCAGGGTGATCAGGACAAGATACAGGGAGTAACAAAGGATAAATGCACCCAACGTGACATTGTTTCCCCTGATAAAAACAGCCAGGGAACCAGGCAGAAACATCAACATATTATATGCGATGGAAAGCCGCCTTTCCGGCAGAAAAGAGACAACTCCACCGGCACAGAACCCCACAGTACAAATGGTCATCAGCAACTGCACTTTCTGTTCGCCTTCCTGGAATAAAAAATAGGCCTGCCCTGTGCCCCAGGCCAGGGCAGTCAATACCACACTGGTCAAAAAAATAGTGTTGTTAATTCGCTCAAATTTATCTGGAGATTTATCGGAGATCAACAAATGACTGAAACGAAATCCACAGATCAGCGTCTGAACCGTCAGAAAAAAAAAGGAAAATTGGGGATGGCGATAGAAATAGTCATCGGAAAATAAAAGAAGATAGGGAATAAGAAAATAAAAAAAGATACCCAGAGAGGATCTCTTTTTTAAATCCCTGATGACCCGACGGTTAATCCGATGTTTTGGAAAAGGCATCCTCCACTCCCGCAAATCAATTTAAACCCTGAATGATACTTTTAAATCTCAACATGTAAACCATAATATGGGCCACTTTAAGGCGGAATCAGGCTTGCGCTATTGCTGTTTTTGTTTAAATTTACTTTGAAACACAGCTAGTTACAAAAAGCACAACAACACAACCCTGACCCCGTTTGCCCATCAATTGTGACGGGTGTCCATGCTGTGATCAAACCCTGAACAGTGTTTTCATCTTTTTCTATATCAGATTCACAGGAGAAAAAACAAAAAAATTTACATAAATTATGTAATGCTATGTTAGCAGGCTCAAACAGGTGGAGATGGCGTAATTGCCAAATCTTCACAAAAATTATGCGGGGATGGAGAGAGTAAAGGCCGTACCCCGACCTTTTTCACTGGTTACACTTACCTTGCCGTGATGATACTGGACAATGTGTTTGACAATGGCAAGGCCCAGACCGGTGCCGCCTTCATTACGAGTTCTTGCCTTGTCCACTCGGTAAAACCGCTTAAAAATCTTGGGCAGGTGTTCACTGCCTATGCCATTGCCATTATCCTTGATGACAATGTTCACATGATTTTCCTGCCGGTTAACCTGTACGGCCACGGCACTGCCATCGGGACTGTACTTGACCGCATTGTCCAGCAGATTAAGAAGGGCCTGCTCCATCAAAAGGGGATCCACCCGGACACTGATATCCCCGGGGCAATGCACACTGACGGTGATATCCTTTTTATCAATATGGGGCTGACAGGTATGTAGGGCTCCCTGGATCAAGGTGTCAAGATCCTGAAAATCAAAGACCACATCGGTTCCCTGGAGCCGTTCCAGCCGGGACAAAGCCAGCAGATCGTTGATCAAGTCAATCATCCGGTTGACGTTCTTTTCAATTATTTTCAGAAAATTCTCACAGGCATCGAGATCATTGCGGGATATCATTTCCTGCAAAGTCTCAATGAATCCCTTTATGGCTGTCAGCGGGGTCTGAAGTTCATGGGATACATTGGCAGCAAAATCCTTGTGCATGCTTTCAAGACGACGCAGACGTGTAATTTCATGGAAAATGATCAAGGTCCCCATGCGCACTTCCCCTGCATCATAAAGGGCTGTGGAATGAATGTTTAAAATAATATCCCCATCACCGGAAAGTACAATGTCTGCTTCCACCGGCTCATGGGTGGCCAGTGCCTGCTGGATAAAGGTCTGCAGGGCCATGTTTCTGACGATTTCCAATATATACCGACTCTTAAGATTAGATGCAGAAAAGCCGAAAACCCTTGCAGCTGCAGCATTGATAGTAATAATACGCTCTTCATTATCAATGGCAATAACTCCTTCCTGCATGCTTGCATGCACCGCCTCAAGCTCCATGGTGCGACTTTTAAGGGTTTTAATCTTATCATCAAGGCTTTCCGCCATTTGATTCATGATCTGGGCAAGCTCAGAAAGCTCTTCGGATTCGGGTACGGCCAGACGAGCCTCCAGGTTGCCTCCGGCAAATAGCACAGCGCCCTTTTTCATCTGCTCCATGGGCCGGGTAATTCTGCGACTTACATATAAGCTTGCAAGTGCTGCCCCAAGAAGGGTTAAGAGAAAGGCAAAAAGGGCATTATTTCTGATACCTTTTATTTTTGCATCAATGGTGGATATGGAAATTGCCGTTCGCACAACCCCGATCATACCGTTATTCCCCATCACCGGAAGAGCGATGTACATCATGCGTTGGCCCAGGGTCTCGCTGTATCGTATGGAAATGCCTTTTTTCCGTTTTAAGGCAGACATGATTTCAGGCCTCTTCATATGATTTTCCATGGATTGGATATCCCCAAAGGAATCCCCGATGACCACCCCCGAGGGAAGCATCACCGTTACCCGGGTACCGGTAATGTCACCGATTTCCCTGCACTGCTGATGAATATAATCGCTGTTATGGTGTGTATTTCCCAAAAGATCCGCAAATTTATGCTGCAGCAGTTTTGCCCGGATGGTCAACTCTTCTTCGGCATTTTCAATGAAGACTGTCTTGTAATAATTCGTGGTCCAGGCGGTGACAGCCAGGAGCGACAAAACAGTGATCACCAGGAATGCCGGAAAAATCTGCCAGATTAGTTTTTTTTTCTTGTTCATTTGTTTATGTTTAATGCTCCGTTAACAGGGTTGTTGGGTGCTGGATTTCAAATTCCAGCTTCTGAATTCTGGCAACTGGGTTCTGGGCTCTGGATTTTTTCAGGATATCGCTTGTTTTATGAATCATTCCCGAAAACGGTATCCCACGCCCCGGACGGTTTCAATGACCGAGGCATGGTTTTTCAGTTTTTTCCGCAACCCCACAACAATGACGTCCACACTTCTTTCCGTAACGGCATAATTATCCCCATGGATGGCATCAACAATCTGATTGCGGGTAAACACCCAGCCTTTTTTGTCTGCCAGAAAGGACAGCAGTTCAAACTCAGAACGGGTCAGATCCATCGCCTCCCCCGCAAGGGTGATGACATGCCTTTTTCGATCAATGATGATATCTCCCTCCTGTCTAATATCCTGGGCATCTAAGGCATTTTTTACTCGACGGCGAAGGATGGCCCGGATACGTGCGATGAGCACCTTGGGACTGAAGGGTTTGGCAATATAATCATTGGCTCCCAGTTCCAGCCCGGCAACGATGTCAGTCTCTTCTCCCTTGGCTGTGAGCATTACAATGGGTAAATCCTGGGTAAGGCTTTGACGTCTCAGGTGACGGGTAACCTCAAGACCGTCAATGCCCGGAAGCATCAGGTCCAGTACAATGAGATCCGGACGGGACTGTGTGGCTATTTTAATGGCATCTTCCCCGGTTTTGGCCGTCAAGATAACATAGCCTTCATGGGTTAAATTATATTTAATCAATTCAAGGATGTCTTCTTCATCGTCCACAATCAGAATGGTTTCTTTTGCCATTTCATCTCTTCCTGTTGTTTAATCAGCTGTAAATAAAGATCGGACCTGCTCACAACATGGGGCACCTGTCACAATTGGCGATCCAATGGGATCAGGTATGCCGGATAATCTCGCCTTCAATAAGATAAATCACCTCTTCAGCAATATTGGTGCTGTGATCTCCTATGCGCTCCAGGTGCCTTGAAATCAGGTACATGTTAATGATTTCACTTACCATCTCCGGATGTTTCTGGATATCTTTTTTCATGGAATCATAGGCCTCATTTCGCATGTGATTGACCTGTTTGTCCATATTCCGGACATCACAGGCCATGTCCACATTCCATCTGACCAGTGCATCCAGGCTCAGTTTCAGCATCTTTGCCACCTGATTGGCCATGGCAGTATAGTCATACTTGAACTTGTCAGGGGCCTGGGAAGAGGTTTCAAACCGCCTTGCTATATTGGCCGCATAATCGGCAATTCGCTCCAGATCATTATTGATCTTGATAACCGCCACCAAAAACCGCAGATCCGTGGCAACGGGCTGGTACAATGCCAGTATTTTCAGACATTCCTCTTCCAATTCTATTTCCCGCTGATCAATTTCGACATCCGTTTCAATAATCTTCCGGGCCAGGTGGATATCAGCGGTTTTAATGGCATGCATGGCCTGTTGAAGGCGATCTTCCACCATGGTCCCCAGAGCCAAAAGCCTTTTTTTTATTTTTTCTATTTCATTATGCAAATGTCCTGCCATATATTTTCCTCCTTAACTGAATTTTTACATTACAAAATCTACGTCAATTATCTTTTGACACCAAAAATTGACCAAACATGACTCCGAGTAAACCCCATTAGATTCATTGTAAGCGAGAGTATATGCCTGCTATGTTAGAATTTTGTTATGATTCTGTTAAGAGTGAATTAAATCTGCTCAAATTGTAACCAGGCACAATACCATGCCTGATAAAAATCTTGTCTGACGGGCTTGACCACAACATGGGGTACTTTTCAACAGCCCGGGCCAATTGGCTATCCACCCATGAAAAGAAACCAGTCATATTAATTCGGGAATTAAATTGCTCAAAATTTTTAACGCATTGTGCTATATTTTTTTTATGAAAAAAAGAGACGCAAGAAAACTAAGCTCAGAGGCTCAACAGGTACTTCGAAATACAGCAATTCGTCTTAAAGAATCCGGTAAAACCTATAAAGAAATTGCTACAATTCTTAAAGCCTACCTCACAACTATTTGTAGCTGGTACAAACGATATCAAAAAGAAGGTGTGCAAGCCCTTAAAATCAAAAAACGTGGCAGGACTGTGGGAAATTGAAAAACATTATCCTCATTCCCAAGAGAATGAAATCCAAAGAGCTATCATGGATAAATGGCCTGACCAGTTAAAGTTTCCCTTTGCATTCTGGGCCCGAGTTGCAGTTCAGCAGCTGATCAAAGAGCTTTTTCAGTGAATATGCCCATTCGAACCGTCGGTGAATACTTGCTTCGGTGGGGAGTCACTCCTCAAAAACCCCTTAGGAAAAGGCTTACAAGCAGAACCCCTAAGCAGTTGGCACCTGGCGGAAAGAAAAATATCCAACTATTGCCAAAAGAGCAAAACAAGAGAAGGTTGAAATTCATTGGGGAGACAAAACCGGGCTTTGCAATGGGAGGGTTAAAAAAAGCACCCTCTATTTCATGCCAGCTTTTTTCGCAAAAGATAAACCGCAGACGTCGGTTTATAAAAAAGCATCGGCAACGGGAGTGAAATACAAGGTGCCTTTTTTTTAAATACAATGTGGATATTCTTGGGATTAGGCTCCCATACCGTCGCACAGGGCCTTGAGGGTGTTATATCTTTTATCCACCTGTCCTTGAAGAATGGCCATGTTCTCATCATTTAAGTGTTTGTATTTGCCCAAAAGATTCGTCATCTCCTGAACCGGTTTGGGTTTTTTAACCGTGTGGGTCATCGTAAATTTTCCTTCAACTGATTCCCACAGTGGAAAGTAGTTACTCCGGACGGCGGCACGGCATACCTGTATGGAGCTATCCATGGGAATCTTCCAGCCCACAAGGCAGGGGCAGAAGACATGGAGATAGACAAAACCTTTTTTGGACATCTCCTTGGCTTTGGTCAATTTTTTGGCGTAGTCCTCCAGGTGGCTCAGGGTTGCCGTGGCCACATAGGGAATGTCATGCATGGACATGACAAGGGGCATGTTCTTGGAGCCTGTGGTTTTGCCCTGGCTCTTTTTCCCCGCCGGTGTGGTGCTGGTGGAAGCACCAAAGGGGGTGGCGCTGCTTCGCTGGATACCGGTGTTCATGTATCCTTCATTGTCATAGCAGATGTAGATCATCTTTTCGTTTCGTTCGGCAGCACCGCTCAGGGTCTGAAACCCGATGTCCTGGGCACAGCCGTCACCGGTGAAGCAGACCACGTTGGCATCAATACCGGCTCTTTCATAATATCTGACAAGGCCCGTGGCGCTGGATGCCACACCGGTCATGGTGCAGGCATAGTGTCCCATCTTGTGCCAGGCCGCGATGTTCTGGCCGTTGAGTACCGGTGCCGAACAGGAGGGCGTGCCCACCAGAACGGTGTTTTTGCCCATCACCTGGGAAACAAACCGGGCGTTGAGTTCCAGGGCACAGCCGGCGCAGAATGCCACGCCCCCTGCAAATTGATCCTCACTTTCAAAGTAATCAAATACTTTGGGTCTTTTTTTCTCTTTTGTTTCCATGTTATGCCCTCGTTTTCCCTATGGTAACCAGGTGACTTCCTCGTAGGAATTTCCCTGGGATGCGTTATAAATATCATCGACCATGCGACCGATATGCTCTTTAGTGATATCCATATTGGCAAGGCCGTCAATGAAACTCAACATGGGGACATCGCCGATTTTAGATGAGATCGCCTTGGTTTCCATGTAAAGCGGGCCGCATCCCCATCCAAAGCACAGGCTGCGATCCAGAACACCGATGGCTTTCATGCCCTTCAGGGCTTCGGCCAGACGGGTGATGGGGAAGGGGCGATAAAGGCGAAGTTTTACAAGCCCCACTTTCATGCCCTGCTCGCGTTTGGCATCAATGATGGTGCGGGCCGTCCCCACTGCACTTCCCGAGGTTACCAGAACACAATCGGCATCTTCGGTGCGGTAGCATTCTATCTGTCCGCCGTAGGTGCGGCCAAAGGCCTTTCCGAACTCCTCATCAATGGTGTCCACAAGGGAGATGACCCGGTCCATGGCAGCCATGTGTTTTTTTCTGAGTTCCACAAATCCCATGCCGAGCCCATGGCTGCCGCACCCGATGGCTTCGCCGGGAATCAGGGTGGGACGACGGGGCTGGGTCTTTAGAACGGAGAGGTATTGATCAACCTCTTCTATGGCCGGAATATTCACGGCTTCGGCCAGGAAGGACAAATAATAGCCGTCATAATTGATAATCACGGGCAGCTGTATATCATAATCCTCTGCAAGCCGGTATGCCTGAATGGTGAGATCCAGGATCTCCTGGCCGGTTTCGGCGATGAGCTGAACCCAGCCGGTGTCGCGAACGGATATCATGTCCTGTTGACCTGAACAGACGGCATGGATGCCCGGGGGTTCACGGTTCACGTTGATCATCACCACCGGGGCCCTGTATCCTGCCGTGTTGAACATGGCATCGTACATGTAAACAAGGCCGTATGAAGATGTTGCCGTAAAGGTTCTTCCGCCAGCCATGGAGGCACCGCACACCACATTTTGGGCGGAGTTTTCGCCCTCAACGGTGACGTATTCCGTGTCCATCACGCCATCGGCATGGAATTTTGCAAGCTGCTCAATGACTTCGCTCTGGGGGGTGATGGGGTAGGCTGCCACCACATCGGGGCGGCAGAGCATGGCACCATAGGCCGCAGCGGCATTACCGGTGATCACCTTGGTTGTACTTTTATTCACTGGGGCACTCATTGGCGTAATCTCCTTCGGATTTCATGGTTATTGCACCCTTGGGGCACTCTTTGGCACAAACACCGCACCCCTTGCAAAATTCAAGGTTTGCCTTGTAAAAATCACCGTCGTCCACCATGCACTGGGGGGGACAAAAGGTGACGCAGATACCGCAGGCATTGCACACAGCGGTATCCACCACCGGTCGTTCAGTTCGCCACTCTCCTGTGTGAAGACAGAGAAGATTTTTATTGGCATAGGACCAGCTGGCTTCGGTTTCAAATATGCAGCCTTCCTGTTTGATTGTTATGCCCATGTCTGCACCTCCACTTCGTTGTAACCCCGTTCGGCATTGCGGATGTTCTTTTTTAATATTGATCCGCTCAGGTAATCTTCCATGCCTTTGACAATGGAGCCCAGAGACAGCCAGCCCGTGGTTTTGGCAAGGGCACCAATCAGGCATGTGTTGGGAATATCCCGGCCGATTTCACAAAGCGCAACTTCTGTGGCATTGATACGCCCCACCCGTTCAAGGTTCTCAGACGGCTGTTTCTCAAGGGGGCTGGCACTGTTTAATATTAAAACACCACCGGTTTTCAAGCCTGTGAAGAGATTTTCAAGTCCCAGCAGTGTCGGATCAATGACCATGAGGCAGTCGGGGGTGTATATTTGGGTCTTTTCCCGGATGATTTCGTCATTGAATCTTGTAAAAGCAATGACCGGCATTCCGCGCCGTTCAAAACCGTACATGGGAAAACTGGCTACATGTTTTCCCTCCACAGCCATGGCCGATGCCAGCATTTTCGCCGCCATTACTGCGCCCTGGCCCCCCCTTCCGTGAAATCGGATCTCTTTTCCTGACATTTTCACCTCTTTGTGTTGTGTTTCTGAAATACTGGTATGCGGTACCCCAATAAATCTTATGGTAATGGAAATTCATGCATTGTGTCAAGCATAATATTGCCTGAAAGTTGCATTCACTGGTTTTCATTTCTTTTAATAATGAATCATCGCGGACAATTGTTCAAAAGCAGAATGATTTATACCCATTTCAACCGTATTGCTGTTCCACTGCCAGTTTTTTCCTGATATCATCAACCAACTGTTTTTTGTTCAGTTTGTCCGCTTTGGTTAAAGGCATTTCCGTTACAAATTCAATACGTTCCGGAAGTTCCAAAACAGATGCTTTCTGTTCCTTTAAAAAGCGGATGATATCCTCAAAGGCAAGTTTTTTCCCCTCCACGGGCTGGACATAGGCACATGCCCGTTCTCCCATGAGGGGATCTGGCATAGGGATTACTGCCACCACTGCCACATCCGGGTGTTTCTGGATGAGCCGCTCAATGACGGTGGCACTAATGCTCTCGCCTGCCCGGTTGATCATCTCCTTTAACCTTCCGGTCAGGGTAATATATCCCTTTTCACTGATACGGGCGATGTCACCGGTGCGGAAAAAGCCGTCCCTGTCAAAGTTTCTGGTGTTCTCTTCCGGGTTGTTATAATACCCTGAAAATACGCAGGGCCCTTTGATGACAAGTTCTCCGGGTTCCCCAGGCGGCATCTCTTTTCCCATGGGGTCAACAACCTTGTAAATATCATGGGGAAAAGTGGGACGGCCCACGGTACAGCAGATGGTATCATAGTCGTCCACTGAACGGGTGATGCAGGTCATGCCCTCTGTACCACCATAGCCATTGTAGAATTTCATCTGCAGCTTTTCCATCACTTCCCTGACCATTTCAGGGTGACTTGCCCCCCCCGCGCTGTGCATTTTTTTAAGGGAGCTTAAGTTAAATCTGTCAAGCTCATTGTATTGAAGCATGCGCTGGGCCAGGGTGGGAACCCATATGATGGCCGTTATTTTTTCCCTTTCTATGATGGCACAGATGGATTCATTGTCTGTTTTATCAAGGAATATTATTTTTCCCATGGTGATGATGCTGCCCAGAAACCCCTTGGTAAAAGAGAGGTCATGGCCTATGGGACCGGCGATTAAATTAATGTCTTCGGTATGCTGGTCCCAGGACATGGAACAATGCTCCACACCACAGGCAAGACTGTTGTGGATGCGGGGGACGATTTTGGGACTTCCCGTGGTACCCCCTGTTGGGCCCATATGAGCCACCTGCATGGGATGAGGATTCCGCGCTTTGATGGCCTCTTTCACAGGTGAGGTGATGGGATTTTCGGCAATCAGCGCCTCGATATTGGAGAATCCGGGTTTGTTGATTTCCCCCCGGACGGTGATGACATTTTTAATCCCGGGATGCTTCTGGAGCACATCGTTGATGATGGGCTGATAATCTGTTTTTTTGTATTTAACCGGTACGATCCAGGCAACTGCCCCGCTAAGTTCCACCAGGTGATTGATTTCAAACTGACGATACCGGTCAATTAAAAGCACGGTGACCGCACCGATTTTCTGGCAGGCAAAATAGGCGAAAACAAACTCGTGCCAGTTGGGCAGCTGGATCATAACCCGATCCAGGGGGTTGATGCCCAGCGCCATCATTCCGGCGGCCAGACGATCGACTTTTTCCCTTATTTCCCCATAGGTTAGACGGGCGATATCATCCACCACCGCCTCCTTGTCTGGCTGCATGGCTGCAGCCCTGTCCAGCAGGTCACCCAGGGTCATACCCCGCCACCAGCCTTTTCTGGTGTAGGTTTCAACATCCTCTTTCCGATAAGGTGTAACGCCTTCCAATAAGTGAACCATTCGTTTTTCCTTAAAAAATAAAAGTAAAGCACTGTTGGGGTCACATAGGGCTTGCAATTTTTAGGTGCAATTTTAAACGTTTGTCTCTTGACTAACGCACCATGTCCGGCAGAAAGGTGACAATTACCGGAAACGCAATCATAAAGCCCGTTCCCACAATCAATGCGATCAAAAAGGGGGTGATTCCCCGGAAGACAACGGTGATGGGCTGTTTGGCAATGGCACTTACCACGTAAACGTTTATACCCACAGGCGGGGTGATAATACCCATCTGGGAAAGCAGAACAATAATGATGCCGAACCATATGGGATCGTATCCAAGATTGACGACAATGGGATAGAAAATGGGGATGGTCAACATGATCAGGGCCAGGGAATCAATAAAACAACCCCCGATGATGTAAACGATGCAGATAAGGGTCATGATGGACCAGGAGGGCCAGGTGAGAGTAGAGACCATGCCCGCCGTTTCCATGGGAATCCGACTCAATGCCAAAAAATGACCGAAGATGGTGGCGCCGGTGATGAGCATCAGCACCATGCACGAGATTCTCAGGGTTTCATGGATGGCCATCCAGAGTCCTTTCCAGTCCAGTTTTTTCTGAACCATGACGATGATCAGAATGGCCATGGAGCCCACGGCACCTGCCTTGGTGGGGGTAAAAAATCCGAAAAACATGCCGCCCATTACAAACAGAAACACCAGAATGGTTTCCCACAGGTCCAAAAGAGAAAGGACCATCTCTTTGATGGTGAATTTTTCACCGGGAGGGGCCTGACCAGGTTTTAACTTGCAATAGATGCTGATGGCAAAAAAGAACAGGACCATGATGAAAAAAGCGGGAAAAATACCGGCAATAAAGAGTTTACCGATGGATTGCTGGGTGGATATGCCGTAGATGATCAACACCACGGAAGGGGGCATTAGGCTACCCAGGGTGCCGCCGGCGGCCACGCACCCCGTGGAGATTTCCGGGCCATATTTATATCGTTTCATCTCGGGCAGAGCAATGGTGCCCATGGTGGCAGCCGTTGCCGTGGCAGAACCGCAGATGGCCCCAAAGGCCGTGCAGGCACCGATGGTGGCCATGGAGAGGCCTCCTTCCACCCGTCCTAAAAATTTATTGGCCACATCGTAAAGGCGACTACTGGTACCGGCATAAAAGGCAACATATCCCATGAAAACAAACAAAGGGATAAGGGTCAGGCTGTATGATGAAAACACCGAGTAGATATCCCGGGAGAGTATCATGAGACCTGCATTGATGTTGGTCAGAAAACTATAACCTAAAAATCCCACCAGTGCCATGACATAGGCCACAGGCATACGGGTGAAGAAAAGTGCCAGCAGCAGAAATATCCCCACGTAGCCGGTTATCATGAATTGGCTCATAGAGACTCCTTTTTAAACGCCAGGTAAAACAGTTCCATGGCCATTACAAGGGTCAGCATGAACATGGCAAAAGAGATGCAAAACACAAGGATATAGGTGGGAAACTGCAGTGTCATTGAGACCTCATGGGAGATCCTGAGTTCATTGGCATAGGAAAAGCACTGCCAGGTGATAAGTGCGAACAAAACACCACCCACCAGGGTGATCATGCAGTCATTGATCCATTTCATGGGAGCAGGAAATTTGAGATAAAGCAGTTCCACCCCGACATTTGCCTTGTCCCTGTGGGCCGACGGCAGGGCAAAGCCAAGCAGTACCGCCGCCATCAGGGCGGTCAGCTCTTCCGCTCCGAGTACGGGATAGTTAAATACCCCGCCAACCACATCGGCACAGGTCAACAGCATCATTCCCAACAGCAATATGCCGGCCAGTTTGTTTAAGAAAAGCGATATAAGTTGAATCATTTTCATTGATGGACACCATTTGTTAATGTGAAAAAGATGTTTATCCGGTTTTATTTCACGCAATGATTTCGTTTTCCGGCATTGACAAGCTCCGGGAGCATAAGGTTTTTATCACGGGGTCAGGTTTGTAAAAATCCGGTCTTTATGGGGCCTGAAAGCACGGTAAGCAAGGCGGAACTTTCAGGCTTGGTTGCAGGAGGAGCAGGGTTCCGGGCTCTCCTGGAGAGGCCGTTATTCAGCAGCCATATATATACTCTTGAATTTACCCTTTTCAGCATCCTTAAGCCGTTTTTTGACAAACTTGAGCACATCTTCACCGGGAAGGTTTTTTGATTTAGTATCTGCAAGCCATGCATCCACCACCGGCTGTACGGCCTTACTCCATTTTTCAGCTTCCCTGGGATCAAGACCGATGAGATCCTTGCCAAGGTTCAATGAAAAGCTCATGGCCTGGGCATCTGCTGCACTCCATGCCTGGCCGTGTTTAATTGTCCACTCCTGGTTGAGTTTTGTGATGGCTTCCTGGGCCTGGGGAGACAGCGCCTCCCATTTTGATTTGTTCATGACAACGAAAAAACCAAGGGAATAGCCGGTGGAATAACTGGCGGTGGAATTACTGATAACCTCTGCCAGTTTCCAGTCATAGCTTGCGGAAAAATCCCATACGCCGCCATCCACAACACCTTTCTGAAGGGCCTGGTAAAGCTCGGGCATGGGCAGGGCAATGGGTGTGCCGCCAAGGGCCTTGACCATTTCCGCCGTCGGGCCGTGGGAGCGGATTTTAAGGCCCTTAAGATCGTCCATGGTGCGGATGGCCTTACCCTTGGTATGAATCACTCCGGGGCCATGGCCGTGCAGGTAAAGCACTTTGACACTGTCAAGTTCTTTGGGTTGAAATTTATCATACACCTCGTTTAAAATAGCCGTGGCCACAGGACCGCTGGGGTAGCCCAGGGGAAGATTGATGAAGTCCATCAGGGGAAATCGACCCCTGGTATATTGAAGAACGGAAAAACCAATGTCTGCAATGCCCTTTTCAATCCCTTCAAAGGTCTGGTTGGAGCTGATGAGCGCGCAGCCGGGATAATAGGCAATTTTAACTTCACCGTTGGTCTTTTTTTCCACTGCCTTACACCAGGATTCGGCAAGCTTGCTCTGGATCACCGTGGGAGGAAAAAAACAGTTGTAGGTGAGATTAACCGTTTTGGCTGTGACGACCTCAGCTCCCGTGAATAAACCAAATGCAACAATAAAGCACACTAAGCAAACAGAAAGCGATGATTGTTTTCTCATTTCCGGCACTCCTTTTCTTGTTCCTGGGTATTGTTTATAATCATGAACTGTCATGATTTTGCGGTTGTTCTTCAGCAGAGCTACCAACGAGCGGCATGTTCAGGGGACTGGTCACAGCATGACCACCCGTCACATTTGCTGGACCCACCCCAATTATTTTCTATTTGGTTGTGGACGAACCATGGTCACAGTAAGGTCCGCCCGTGGCAGTTATATGGCATATCCGATCCTTGCACCTTCTCGGATGGCATCCACAATCAATCCCGGTTCCCTTGAACTGCCGATGTTGTAGACCTCGGGAACAATGTCCTTCAAGGCATCAAACATGGCTGAATTAGGGATAAGATCCTGTGTGTCGATGATATGTCTGGCCTTGATCACATATCTTCTCTGATCTTTAAGCTGGATCTGCAGGCCATCTTCGGTGACTTTTTCATATTTAACGTCGGACCATATGGGTACCCCTCTCTGCTTCAGCCATGGCCACAGATTATCCAGATCGTCCACGGTGATTTTATCCCCAAGCTCCTCTTTGGGACCATTGTGGACTATGGTCACATCTCTGCCACGTTTGGTTAGGAATTCAGCAAGTTCACAGCCGTGGAGTGTTCCCCCGAGGATTACCACTTTTTTCCCCACCGGCATGTAGAGCTTGGAAAGCTTCTCCATCTGGGCGGAGCTGAAAAATTTGAGAAAGAATTTAAGCTGCTCATGCATATCTCCGGCCTTGAGCACCTTGGAGGTATCTCCCCCCGGAAGATCAAAGGTGGCATGTTCCGGACCGGCTGCCACAATCACCACATCGGGACGTTCTTTTTTAACAAGATCCTTTGTCACCTCTTTTTTCATGTGAACGGTGACCCCCTCTTTTTTCAACTGGGTTTCAAGGTAGTTGACAAAAAGAATGAGATCTTCTGTTTCCAGGTCTTTGACAATGGCTGCCAGGCGGATGAGCCCTCCAAGAAAGGCGCCTTTTTCGTAAAGTGTCACCTCATGTCCCCTGCGGGCTGCCACCCGGGCCGCTTCCATGCCTGATGGACCGCCACCGATAATCATCACCTTTTTTTTCTTTTGCGCGGGGGTTTGCATGAATTCGGGCATAATTTCCCGCCCCAGTGTGGGATTGGTGCGGCATTCCAGTTTTTTATTGCGATTTCGCATGTCAAAGCAGTGCAGACAGCCGTTGCACCATCGAATATCCTCCAAACGATTTTCCATCACTTTATTGGGAAGTTCCGGGTCAGCCAGAAGACGACGGGTCATACCCACAAAGTCGAGGCTTCCCTTCTGCAAAAACGCCTCTCCAAGGACAGGGTCCAGCCGGCAGGCGGTCCACACGGGAATTTTTACACCTTTTCGTTTAACCGCTTCCACCAGGGGAACTGTTGCGCCCTTGCCTTTACGGCTCCAGTCAAGCCCCTTTGGAAGATCGTCGGGAACCTCGGGAAACAGGATACGATCGGGCTGGAGGAGCCCCCCACGGTGGCCGTAACGTTCGGCCCGGCAATTGATGCCGTCGGCCACTTCGGCTATGAGTTTTGCCATTTCCGCCCCCTCCTCAATGCTTGTTGCAAGGGGATGGTTGTATTCTGCAATGTTAAAGAGGGTGTGCACGGCAAATTCTGCTCCGGTACGTTTTTTTGCCTCTTCTATGCAGCGGCGCAGGAACCGGGTACGGTTTTCATAACTCTGGGGGCCATACTCATCATCTCTCTTGTTCCATACCCGGGACAGAAAGGTATTTCCCTGGTGACAGGTGCCGTGGTTTATTTCGCAGGCATCAAACCCTGCCTTCCAGGCCCTTTCCGCGGCGGATGCCCACAGGTCAATCTGTTCTTCAATCTCATCTCTGGTCATGGCCCGGCAGGGAAGGAAATCCGGTCCCGGCAGCTCTTCCTGGGTCATGGCCGATGCACATTTAACGTCACGGATGGCAGGGTCTCTTGGCAGAAGCCCGGTGGGATTCCAGGGGCCTGCGTGCTGAAACTGAATGGATACCTTGCACCCATATTGATGAACCCTCTCCGTGAGGATTTTAAATCCCGGGATAAGCCTGTCATCGTCAAAATGAAGCTGTACTCCATCGTAGGTGCCGTCGTCATGGTAGTGGATGTGCTGGATACCAAGGGGGTACTCTGTTCCACACGATTCCACCACAAGAAACCCCGTTCCCCCTTTGGCAAGCCTTTCGTAATAAGCCACCATGCGGGGTCCGCAGGTCTGGTCATCCTCCATAAAGGAGGTTCCGTTGGCCGTTTTAATGATGCGGTTTTTCACTTTTACGGGGCCGATCATTCCAGGTTCCAGAAGTTTTGAAAATCGTGATGACATATATATATCTCCTTGTTAGCGATGTCCTGATGCCACAGCGACATTTCGCATATTATGATCAAACCCCATAATTTATCCAGAATCGAATCTTTAAAACTCGATGATCAAGTTTTTTCTACTGATTTTGCGAAAAGAGGATCTGTTATTGGTGTTATCGACTAAATACGGGGCGAACCCCAAACGCCGCCGATAATGCCCATAACGCAAATTTGACCCCTTCCCATTGATCGTCGAGTAAAAGATATTTATGGGCTGCTCAACACTTTTTAGAATAAGATCAAAAACAGAATTGATCATGAAAATGTCGCTGTCGTGCTAAAAACCGGCTATTACCGTTTCAACGGCTGTTTTTAATGTATCTGTAGTTATTTTAAGTCCTTGCTTTTCATCCTCTGCCAGCTCATATTCCAGTATTTCCTGTACTCCGCCTTTGCCTATGATGGCAGGAACCGTCATGCTCAGACCGCTGTGGCCGTATTCGCCATCCAGAATCACGGATACGGGAATCATTTTTTTCGTGTCAGCGGTGATGGCCTCAACAATGTCTGCAAGGCCTATGGCGCAAGTCCATCCGGCGGTACGGCCGGATTTCAGTTCTTCAAATCGTCTCAGGATGTGGGGTACTTCCCCTCGAATGTTTTGTTTGATGGTTTCCGTCATCGTTACGGATTTTCCATCAATTCTTGCGGAACTGAAGAGCATCACCTGGGTGCTGCCGTGTTCGCCGATGACAACGCCCTCCACCTGACTTACGCTGGCATTAAATTCCCTGGCCAGCATTTCCCTGAAACGAAAGGAGTCGTTGGTGGAATAGCCGATGAGTTTCATGCGATCAATGCCCGAAGCCATCTGTGTGGCCACATTCAAAGGCCCTGGGGGATTGCTGGCGGTGATAACAATGGCATCGGGGCAGTACTTCATGATTTGGGCAGTTATCTTTTGAATGATGCCCACATTCTTGGGAAGCATCTCCATGCGGTCTGCTATCACGCCCTGGGCGGCTCCTGCACAATTAATGACAATGTCTGATCCTGCCATGTCGGGAAACTGACCTGCATAAACCTTGACATCCAGATGGGAGACAGCTGTACTCAGATCCATTGCGTGCTGCTTTAATACGTTCTGGCGCTTTCCACCAAGCAGAACCATCTCATCGGCAAGTCCCCTTGCTGCAATATAAAATGCGGCACATGATCCAACACATCCAGCAGCTCCAATGACGGTAATTTTCATGTTTTATCTCCTAATTTTCAAGGCGTAGAAATTTTTTTTATCTGGTTTCCCGGGGTGACGGATACCTGATCCAGGTCCAGTAATTTTATTTATTTTTCATTCTGAAGATGCGGGCGTTATCCCATGCTTTCGTACAATTTTCCTGGAATGATCTGCTATATTGTGTACGGTACCCCAGAAAAAAAATCAAAAAAAGGTTTCTCCCGCCTGGACCCCTCGTACATTTATGTTTTGTTAAGCTTTAGTAATTCCGGTAATTTGCAGATAAATGCCACCGCATGGAATGCAGTCATAAATTTTTATCTTTTATATTGTGTACGGTATCCCAGGTGCGTTGTCAAGTTTTTTTTTAACTTCCGAAATACCCCAATACCGGCGTATATTTTCAAAGACCGGTATGGGACGTTTTACGAGTCGGATTTTCCCTTTTCCTGGATGTCCAGTTTGGAGTAGTGAAGGTGGGATACAAGGGCATCCATCAATGCTTTTTCATCTTTTTCCTTAAGGGCATTTAAGATGGCTGTGTGGCCTTTAAGGGCTTTTTCCACAGTTTCCGTGCTCTTAATACTGTCCATGCGATATCGAAGCATCAATCGTCGGAGTTGCTGACAAAGATCTGTCAAATGCTGGCTGCCGCTGGCAAGCACAAGCATCTCGTGGAATTCCTGATCAAGTTCAAGAAAGGTTTCCGGTTGATCATTCTTTAACGCCTGTGCAGTCAATTTAAGATTCTTTTCAAGGGCTTTGATGGTTTCGGGGGTAATCTTCCTTATAGCCCAACTGCAGGCCAAAAGCTCATTTACTTTACGGATTTCAAAAATTTCTTCCAGTTCGTCAAGTACCAATTCTCTGACCCGGTAACCCACCCTGGGGATGGAGTCTATAAAACCATCTTTTTCCAGAATATGAAGCGCCTCTCGAACCGGCGTTCTGGAAATACCAAGGGCTTTGGCGATCTGAGCCTCTACCAGACGACTTCCCGGTTCAATGATATTCTCCAGGATCTGGTCTCTCAAGTGTTCGTAAACCTGTTTACGTATGGGTGATGGCTGCTCTATGACAAGTTTGTTTGATTTTCCAATGACCATGCTTACACCTTTTTTCAAGTTATGATGCACTTTGTATACGGTACTTCAATAATTATGTGACTTATCAATGCCAACCGATTTTGTCAAGTTCAATCCCTGTTATGCCAGTAATGATGATGGCGAATCATCATTGCCGGGTCTATCGATTAACTGAGCCACCCTGTAATGGCCGACGTTGTGATTATCTTCCGGGATTATCTAAGCCGATTCCCTTCATGATAAAATCAATCACAATCTCTTTTTGTTCCTCCAAGGATCGGTTCTTTAAGTTCCATCCTCTCATGGGGATGAAAACCGTCAGGTAGGCGATTAAATTGGCTGAAAGATCAATATCAATGGAGATATTTTTTGTCCTCCTGATGTCGTCAAGCAGTTTCCGCCAGTACTGAACTATATTTCTGTCATCCATCTGCAGCACCACCTGAAGATGTCTTTTATTCAGGTACTTTGATTCAGTGTATATAAATTGAAACTGCTTGCGGTGCTCTACCAGATACATGACGGCATGCCCCAGGGACTTAAGAAGTAATTGTACGGAATCCTCACCTTTTTCCGGCTCTTCAATTTTGTTCATATGGCTTAAAAATCCAATCTGAAGGTGCCTTTGAATTAAAAAAAGCACATCGTCCTTTGAAGAGACATAGTGGTACAATTGCCCAAGGGACATGCCGGCTGCTTCGGAAATTTCCCGAATTGTAGCCGGATGATATCCTTTTTCCAAAAACACCTTGAGTGCACCTGCAACAATCTGTTCGTGTTTTTTTTCAATGACATCGGTTTTTTTTGCCGTGACGTTGATCAACTCATTGATGTGGCCGTCCCAGCTTTTTTTAAGAGACGCAAAATCTATGCTCATGGGTGGTTTTTCCTGTGGGTTAACACTCCATGGAGTGGTTTTCAAAGCAACATTGCCGCCAGCTGCCCTGCCGGTCCGCATATGTGGGATTTCGGGGGGCATATTGCCTTTTTTCACCGTTTTCGGTGTCGGCAAACTGAATAGGTATACGGTATACAGTATACAGTATACTCATACCAATGTATATCGAACGATCTAATTAATTCAAATAATGCTAAATTCATCTTCATAACACAACCTTTTTTCCATGAAACGATTGTTCTTTGTTCCTTGATTATAACGTGAGCCACTTGTGATCAGAATTTTATTTCCATGCCACATGGAATCTTTCAAATTGCCATGACAAGATAGGCCCACGTTATTATCATTCCTGAAATAAAAGCATTTTTCTTTCTTATCATAACATTTTTTTTAAAATTTTCATATAAATAAGGATTCTTTTGCGGCATGGAGAAGGGTACTTTTAATTTAGCATACTATCTGTTTTTTGTTGAATTAAATTCATTGACAAGCAGAAAAAAACCAGGTATTGAAAAATAAATCGTTCGTTCTAAATAATTCATTTTCAATCCCGTGAGATTTCTAGCCAGGCAAGTCGTCACTGAAAAGAAGCGCTGATTTTGGCATCCTTACATATGCCATCAAAAACACTTTACACTGTTTAAAGATTGGCTTTGAAAAATGGGGATCCACCCAGTGAAAGTGTAAAGTAGAAATAAACGATGCCCTGATTTTCTTGTCAAAACCAACTGGAAATCAGCGATGAAGAATCCAGGCATCCTGTAACCTTCCCCGGCGAAAGGTTCTTAAAAGGCAACTTCGTAAAATAGTTTTGATGCTGTGAATAGATTAAAAGGTTCATGGCTTATGCCCCATCCACCCTAATTTTGCAGTTAACGTGTAAGCAAGCGGAGGAAAACCAATGAGGAACAGACAAAATTTTTTGAGCGTGTCTCTGTTAATTATCCTGATGATTTCTGGCAGTATGGCATGGGCCAAACCGGTGCCCTTTAAATTTGCACATTTCGCCCCTCCGAACGAACCGGCTGTGTGCTGCGGACAGTGGATTGAAGAAGATCTCAACAAGAATGCAAAGGACATTGTAACAACCAAGTTTTTTCACAGCTCCCAGATGGGCAGCACCATTGAAATTGTTAAAAAAGTCAAGATGGGGATGCTCCAGGGCGGATTCATGACGGGTAATTACGCGCCAGATCTCAGTTCCAAATTTGGTATCGGAACCCTGGCTTACTGCATGGATTCCTACAAAAAATGGAATGCGCTCCTGGAAAACAAGGCCCTGCGGGACGAACTTTTCACCTCCATGCTGGACAAGGGAATTCGTGTGGTGGATGTCACCTATTTTGGTTCCTACGGTATGGCCACCACCAAGCCCGTTAGAAAACTTGTTGATCTTAAGCAGATGAAAATGAGAACCACCCAGGCCCGTTATCCCGTGGCGTTCTGGAATGCCATGGGCGTTAATCCTGTCCCCCTGGCCTGGGCGGATGTATTCCCCTCCATCAAGCAGGGTGTTGTGGAAGGCACCGATCATACGGCCTTTGTCACCGATTTGAGGCTGGCAGACCTGTGCAAGTATTTTACCCGCACCAATCATATGCTGGGCCTTACTTTCATGGTGGTTAACGAAAAATGGTACCAGAGCCTTCAAGCTGAAACCAGGGATGTCATCATGGCCAGTATTGCTAAAAATCTGGCCAGGGAACGGGCAGAAGACATGGCCCTGGACGATAAAATGGATTCCTCTTTGACGGCCAAGGGAGTTGAAGTGATCCAACTGCCAGCTGAAGAGATGGCAAAATTCAAGGAAAGTCAAATGCAGGTATGGAAAGAACTTGAGCCGGAAATTGGAAAAGAGTGGCTGGACAAGATCGTAGATTTTACCTCTAAATTATAAGGGTTGACGGGAAATCCTCCAGGAACAAATATGTACCTGGCGTTTTCCCCTGTAAAACCGCAGTCTGATGGCGATGACGGGCCGGACTGCGGCGTATGATCCCAAACCACATCATAGGAAACCGATTGTGAAAAAAATCAGCGCTATACTGGGACGGGTCGAAAAATGGGGAATTTTTGCAAGTTTCACTTTGATATTGATTATCCTGACCGTGAGTATTCTAAGTCGTTATGTATTTCAAAGACCCCTCTCATGGCCCGATGAGCTGACCACCTATCTATTTATTTTAATGACATTTCTTGCGGCATCCGCTTCAGTGGAAGACAATTCTGAATTGAAAGTGGAGGTCCTATACGAAAAATTAACCCGAATACGTCTGTTCATGGATGTGTTGCTTCATCTGGTACGCTTTGCAGTTTGTATCTTTTTTATTGTAATGGGTTACAGATTTGCCGCTGTTGAATGGCAGATGGCAACCGATACCCCCATTTTAAGAATACCGGTTTTTCTTATCTTCAGCATGCTGCCATTCTGGGGAGTGCTCATGGCGTTTCGCTCTGTTGAACGTTTTTGCAAATTATGGAAAAGGAATTGACCATTGGAAATAGCACTTTTTTTATTTGTCCTGTTAACCCTGCTGCTGCTTCGCATTCCTGTCTATCTCTGCCTTTTTCTTACAGGAGTGTTTGGCATTTTTGTCTTCACCGATCTTGAATTCGTATTCATTGCACAGACAGTGGTTAAAAAACTTGAAAACTTTTCGTTACTTGCCATTCCGTTTTTTATTTTTCTGGGCGCCATCATGGTACACGGCGAATCAGCAAAAAGGTTGATCCGGGTACCCGAAAGATTAATAGGGTGTTTTCCCGGAGGACTTGCCATAACAAGCGTTGTCAGTTCATCCGTTTTTGGCGCACTGTCCGGCTCCAGCATTTCAACGGTGGTAACCATCGGCGGCATCATGCTTCCTCATATGGACAAGAACGGTTATTCCAAGGACTTTTCCCTGGGACTGATTACAAGCTCGGCAATTCTGGGCATTATCGTTCCGCCCAGTATTATCATGATTATCTGTGCCTTGACCGCCGGTGTCTCGGTGGTCAAATTATTTGCCGCCGGTTATCTGCCCGCCCTCTGCATTGTCATGGCATTGTGTATTTATGCCTGTTTAAAATCGCTCCACGGCGGCCTCAATCGTCCCGAAGTGGATGCGTGTTTTGAACAGCCAAAGCTTACAACCGTACTGTGGGATGCGATCCTGCCCATCATGCTTGTTTTTATCCTGTTTGCAGGGATTTATACGGGTGCGTTTACCATCACCGAAGCCTCTGTGGTTTCATGCGTATTTGCCCTGATCATTGAGACCTTCTTTTTTAAAACCCTTACATGGAAAGATTTTTACCGCCTGGTCCTGGCCAGCGGTCTGACCAGCGGGGCACTTGTCATCACCGTATCCGGTGCGGGTGTGCTCTCCGACTACATCACCATACAAGGCATTCCCGGAAGAATTCTTGATTTTGCCATGCAGTACATTCCCAACAAAATGATTTTTCTCCTGTTCACGGATGCTGTTCTGCTGCTTGTGGGTACCTTTATTGATCCCATTGGTGCCATCATGATTCTGGTTCCCATTTTAATGCCCATATCCGCCCAGTTCGGCATTGATCCATTACATTTCTGCATGATCATCACCATCGCCCTTGGTATCGGATACATTACCCCGCCCCTGGGACTGCTGCTATACACGGCCTGTGCCATATCCGGGAAGGGCTTTACCTATGTCTCAAGGGCGGTTATGCCCACGCTGATGATTTATATCACGATGCTGATTGTTCTGACGTTTGTACCGTGGGTTTCAACGGTTGTTCCACGGCTTCTGGATTCGGGCCTGTAGTCATCGACGCCAACCAAACTATTGAGGAATATAAGAAATGCAATTTGATTTAACCAAGGAACAACTGGATATTCAGCGGGCAGCCAGGGAATTTGCCATAAAAGAACTTGAGCCCGTTGCAAGGGAACTTGACCGTCAGGAACGGTTTGATGAAAACCTCTGGAAAAAGGCCGCTAAGCTTGGTTTCCTGGGGGTTTTCGTGGCTGAAGCGTACGGCGGAATGGGCATGGGGTACCTGGAGCAATGTCTTATTGTGGAGGAATTTTCCCGGGTGGACCTGGGGCTTGCCCATGCCCTGGAATCCACTTTTTTCGGCTCTCAGCTGATCCAGCTTCTGGGCACGGAAAAGCAAAAAATGAAATATCTTCCCGCCATATGTGAAGGTGAGATGCGCATGGGCGTGGCAGTTACAGAGCCCGATGCCGGGAGCGATGTCACCTCCATATCAACCACAGCCGACAAAATAGAGGATCACTATTGCGTCAACGGCAGTAAGATCTTTATCACCAACTGCTCTTTTGCCGATATTCTCATCGTTTTATGCGTCACCGATCCGGAGAATCCCAAAACCCATTCCAGGTTCAGTACCCTTATTCTGGAAACCAGTGATCCAGGATACAGCTCCAACGCCTATCACGGGAAGCTCTCCTTGAGAACCTCCAATACCGGAGATTCTTTTTTTAAAGGGGTGAAAGTGCCCTTTGATAATCTTCTGGGACAGGAAGGCAGGGGGTTTTACAATGTCATGGAGTTATTCAACAGAACCCGGGTTCAGGTGGCTGCTCTGGGTGTGGGAACGGCCCAGGGGGCACTGGACAAAGCCCTGGCCCATGTGCGCAAGCGGAAACAGTTTGGAAAACCCCTGGCGGCATTGCAGCTGGTACAGGGTAAAATCGCCGAGATGGTTACCATGACCGAAGCTGCCCGATCCATATGCCATCGTGCGGCAGCAAAACTTGATTCGGGCACACCTGACCCCTCCCTAAGCTCCATGGCCAAGTGGTATTGCGCCGAGGTTGCCGTAAAGGTGGCCGATGAGACCATCCAGCTCCACGGCGGCTATGGAATTCTTGAAGAGTATGGGGTGGCCCACTACTGGCGCAATGCCAAGGTGCTGGAAATTTTCGAAGGCAGTAAAGAAGTTGAAAAGGTGATCATTGCCAAAAAATTAATCGGTCGCCATTAATCGTGGGCAGACATCATGTTGCATGTCGGTTTGCCGACACAACGAACAATTAAAATATCATTATGCCGCCCCCGACATGCCATCGGACCGGCCCCGGAGCGTCGGCGGCTTGAAATCACATGAATTCAGAAAGGAAAAAAGATGTTTAAGAAAGCGTTTGTCCCTTACAGAGGATATTGGAGTTCACCGTTTTGTAAATGGCAGGGATCCTTTCAGGATGAAGATTCCGTTAAACTAGGTGCAGCCGCAACCCGCAAGTTCATGGAGCTTCGCGGTTATACGCCAGATATGTTTGACGGTATTGTATATGGATCGACCATTCCCCAAAGATGGTGGTTTTATGATTCACCCCATGTTGCAACCCTGATGGGAAATCCCGATATCAGCGGTCCCCGCATTGCCCAGGCATGTGCCACATCCACTGTTTCTGTTAATTATGCAGCCGGTTGTGTGGAGTCAGATTCCAATAATACAATGCTGGTGATTGCAAGTGATCGCATGTCCAATGGCCCCAATCTGATCTGGCCCAACGCCAAGGGTCCCGGAGGGATGCCGGACTTTGAAAGCTGGGTCATGGACGGGTTTGGGTGGGACCCCACAGCCGAAACAAGCCCCACCGGCACCGGTGAAAATGTGGCTGCAAAATATGGATTTACGAGGGAAGACTCCGATGCCATGGCCATCAGCCGCTACGAAAAATATACTGACTCTCTGAAAAACGATCGTGAATTTCAGAAACGGTATATGATCCCCATGGAGCTTCAGGTTTCCAGGAAAAAGACCATCATCATTGATGCGGATGAGGGAATCACCCCCTGCACCGCCGAGGGCATGGCCCGCCTTAAAACAAAACCGGGATGCATACTGACCTTTGGTGCCCAGACCCATCCCGCAGACGGCAATGCCGGAATGATCGTCACCTCCCGGGAGCGGGCAAACGAACTATCCCATGATAAAAATATCACCATCCAGATCATCGCCTATGGATTTGCCCGGGCCCCAAAAGCCCATATGCCTGAAGCACCCACTCCGGCGGCAAAAAAAGCCCTTGCCAATGCCGGTATCAGTGTTGCGGACCTGTCCGCTGTGAAGACTCATAATCCATTCACCGTAAATGATCTGGCCATGGCAAAACTGCTGGGTGTGGACGATGCTATCTTTAATAACTACGGAAGTTCTCTGGTGTTTGGTCATCCCCAGGGGCCAACGACCATGCGTCTTCTCGTGGAGCTCATAGAAGAGCTTGCCATAAAAGGCGGAGGATACGGCCTGCTTGCCGGATGCGCCGCAGGAGATTCCGGTGCCGCCCTTATTATAAAGGTCAATTAATTAAAATCAGACGTCATGAGGCTTCCTTGGCCATACTGTATGGGCTGTTTTGAATCGGGATTGCCGATCCCATGCAATGTCAAATCTGAGAACCTATGACTGACAAAAATATAATCATAATATTTACAGGAGATACCCCATGAAGGAAAGAGACCCGCTCTATCCATCCTTTAATAATCCCTTTCTCATACGCCCCACCCGTAGCATGCCGGAAGAAATGGCTGTGATCGGGGCCGGTAATATCGGTCCGGACATTGCCTATTATCTGCGCACCGGCCTTCCCGATAAAAAACTCTATCTTGTGGATGTGGTTGAAGAGCCGCTCATGAAAGCCAAAAAACGCTTTGAGGGCTATGCACAGAAAGGAATTGACAAAAAAAAGCTGACCCCGGAGCAGGCAGAGGCAGTGCTTGCCAACATTGTTTACACCACAGATTACAGCAGTATCAAGAACTGCGGCCTTGTCATTGAAGCGGCCACCGAGAACCTGGATCTTAAAAAGAAGATTTTCCAGCAGCTGGAATCCATCGTGGGTGAAGATACCATCCTGAGCTCCAATACCAGTTCCATTCCGGCAGATCAGATCTTCACAGGGCTTGCTCACCCCGAGCGTACCACCATCACTCATTTCTTTTCACCGGCCTGGCGCAGCATGGCCGTTGAGGTGATCAACTGGGAGGGGGCTGATCGAAATGTTCTTGATTTTCTGCTCTGGTTTTTCGCCCAGACAGGCAAGGCACCCATTGTTACCCGCAATGTCTACTCCTTTCTGCTTAATAGAATTTTTGAGAACTGGACCAACGAGGCAGCCTATCTGGTGGACCGGGCCACCACCATGCAGGTGGATTCCGTTACTGAGGAGTTTGTGGGGGCGGGTCCGTTTTTTGTGTTGAACATGGCCGGTGGAAATCCCCTGACCTATGAGTCCCAGACCCGGCGTACGGCGGAAAGGGCATGTTATAAGCCCTCTCCGGTGCTCCTGTCCGTAGATAAATGGAACACCCTGCGACCGGGCACCCCGGTGGATGTTCCCCTGGATCTTGCCGACTGGATCAAAGATCGCATGCTGGGGGTGATTTTTTCCCAGTGTTATGATATTGCACATCGAAACATCGGCACATCTTCGGATCTCAACTTCGGCAGTCTCATCGCCCTGGGATTTAAAAAGGGTATTTTTGACATTATGGCCGATCTTGGACCTGCGGAAGTTGCCCGCATCAGCAAGGATTTCAACGCTGAACGGCCGGGTTTTCCCCAGCCCAAGGGCGATATTGACAGCTATTTTGATTTTCCCCGGGATATTCTTGTGGATCAACGGGACGGCGTTAAAATCATCACCATCAGAAGACCCCAGGCCGCCAACGCCCTGGGCGGCGGCACCTGCGATGAAATCCTGGCTGAGCTGCAGGCAGCAGAGGCAGACTCTGCCCTTAAAGGGGTTGTCATCACAGGATACGGCACCAAGGCCTTCTGTGCCGGTGCGGACATCGGCGGCTTTATTGCCACCTTTGACAACTATTCAGCCGGTGTTGATCTGGCCCGGGGCAACTCCCGGGTGCTGCACTTTATCGACGGGATGACAAAACCCGTGGTGGCTGCGGTTAACGGTCTTGCCATGGGTGGTGGAGTGGAGCTTGCCACCCGGTGCCATGGCATGGTGGCCACGAACAATGCATTTTTCCAGCTGCCTGAAATCACCCTGGGCATCATGCCGGGCATGGGCGGAGTGGTGATTCCCTACCGAAAATGGTCCCATGCTGCGGAAACTTTCAACGCCATGATCGGCAGTGCCCGGAAACTGAAAATAGAAGAAGCACGGGAAATCGGCATGGTTTCCCAGATTACAGATAATTATCCAGATCTCATTGATGCGGCCATTGCCGAGGTGTCGCGACTGCAGGATAATATGCCCTCAATAACAGATGGGCCGGTGTCCATCACGTCCTTTACGGTTCCTGAAACACCCACTGCCGGCAAGTTGCCCCTGAGCCGGGAAGCCCTTGGAATCTTTGCCCGTGTTATAAATGAAGCCGCTGCCGCCGATACGCTGGAAGAGGCCCTGGAGATAAGTTATCTGGCGGCTGGAGAGATTTCGTGCATTGACGCCTCCAAGGAGGGCGTAAGTGCTTTTCTTGAAAAGCGAAAACCACATTTTACCAGATAACGGGATTTTCCTGTAACCGCCATGGGCGAACCCGAGTCCAGGATGCGGCCTGCCCGTGGCAGTAATGAAAAAGCATGTTCTGACAGGCGTTGGAACGTGTCCCACATTTCCCATAAACATTATTTTTATCTGATTTCACTTAGAAGGTGGTGACTGATGCCATATCAAGTTCCAAAGATTGTTTCCGCTGCCGAAGCGGTAAGATGCATTCAAAATGGGATGACATTGGCCATCAATACGATGTCCTCCACAGGTTACCCGTTGGCGTTGAGCAGGGCCTTATGCGATCAGTTTCAAAACACAGGTGAGCCCCGGAATATCGAGTTCTGGGGCTCCACTGCGCAATCCATGCACGCCTTGAATGATTATACAGAGAGCCTTGCCCGGTGCGATGGAATGTTTCGAAAAGTCATCATGGGTCACTGGGTGACCGTGCCAACCTTTGTTAAACATGCGGCAGAAAATAAATTTGCCGCCTACAATTTTCCCCAGGGGATCGTTTCGCATTTATACCGAGCAGCAGCAGGAAGGAACCCGGTGGTTATCAGTGAAGTCGGACTGGAAACCTTTGCCGACCCCCGCCATGGCGGAGGCAAGTTAAACGAGATGGCCACGGAAGATTACGTCACCATCGTCAACATTGACGGCAGGGAGTTCCTTCAGTATAAAACGCCTAAAATTGATGTCTGTTTTATCAGGGGAACAACGGCTGACCCCATGGGCAACATCACAAGTGAAAAGGAGGCCGCATACATTGATGCCCTGACCCTTGCCATGGCCACAAGAGCCAATGGCGGTGTTGTTATTGCCCAGGTGGAAAGGTTGAGCGAGCGCAAGGCCCACTGCAAGAAGATTCTGGTTCCCGGCCTGGTTGTTGATTATATCGTGGTTGATTCCCATCAGGAGCAGACCTATAAAGAGGTCTATCATCCGGCCTATTCGGGTGAAACCGTGTTATCGGCAAATCTCATTCCCGATCAGCTGAAATCCGTTTTTGAAAAAGGGGGAGGCCTTTTTGCCCAGCGTGGTATTGAGCACTATGCAGTGGCCCGGCGCGCAGCAGAAGAGATTAAACCTGGATATGTGGTAAATATAGGCATCGGGATGGCCGGGCTGGTACCGACAATCGCGGCGGAAAAAGACCTGCAGGACCAGATTTTCATGACCAACGAGGCCGGTACCATCGGTGGCATTCCATTGCCTGCGGCCCATTTTGGCGCATCTTTGAATCCCATGTATATGACGGACATGCCCACCATGTTCGATTTTTATGACGGGGGGATATTGGACCTTGTCTGCGTGGGTGCGGCCCAGATTGATCAACAGGGAAGTGTCAACGTGGGACTTATCGGCAGACGGGTTATCGGCGTGGGAGGGTTCACCAATCTGACGGCGGCCGCCCGCAAGGTGGTGTTTCTGACCACATTTACCGATACAAAGGGACTGTCCGTCAGTTTTGACAAGAAAAAACTGACTATCAGGTCGGAGGGCCGAATCAAAAAATTTGTTAATAAAATGGACCAGATCTCCTTTTCAGGAAAACTTGCCGCCCGGCAGAAAAGAGAAATTATTTATGTTACGGAGCGGTGTGTGTTTCGCCTGACCCCGGAGGGTATCATGCTCACCGAAATCGCGCCTGGCGTGGATCTAGATAGAAATATCCTGTCACAGATGGAATTTCAACCGCTTGTGGATTCCAATATAAAAATCATGTCGGAGGCGTATTTCAGGATTTGATTATTCGGGCTTGGCCACAACATGGCCCACTTTGGGATGGGCTCAGGCCTGTGTTATTGGTGCGTTTGTTTAGATTTAACCTTAAACACAGATAGTTGATAAAATTCATGGTGTCTCTGGAATTCCAAAGCTTCCTGGGGTGGAGGCGGATCAATTGTCTGATCATTTCCGGCACATTACTGCGGGGCACACAAAGATCTTCTGTGAACCTGTCCGGGCTGGCCTCCAGAGAAGGGAATACTGCCCTGCGAATCCGCCACAATGCTTCGCTTTCTTCCACTGTGTTGGCAATGCGCACCGCCACGGTCCTAAAAGGCTCAATAAGACTGCAGATAAGTCGAGCCTGCCTGTCCAGCCCGTCCCGGTCACCATTGGCCTCTATGATCTGCACCGCATGGGTGTCGCCGGGAACTTTAAGATCCGTTGCGCTCCGAATACATTTCAGGGTACGGCTGTCCATGAACTCAAGGGTGGTGGGAATAATTTTGCCTGCAATGATCTTTGATACCCCTTGGGCCGCGCCCTCAATGGATTTTAAAAAAACAACATGCTTTTCTTTGCCTGGGGTAACGGCAATAATTTCATGCAATTCTTTCTTTAGTACGTATCACCTCAATGTTCATGTTTCACGCCAGCCCATGGAAATGCGCCTGCTCTCTTTATGCTCCTTCTGGATTTGGGCCATCCAGCACCTTTCGTACATGCGTTAATATCTCTTTTTTCGAAAAAGGCTTTTGAATAAAATTAACCCCTGTATCCAGAATACCATGGTGGGCAATAACGTTGGCGGTATATCCGGACATAAAAAGAATCTTCAATTTCGGAGAATAGGTCTCCAAACGGCTGGCCAGCTCCCGTCCATTGAATTCCGGCATGACCACATCAGTGATCAAGAGCTGAATGTTTCGGCCCTGTTCTTTGGCTACTTCCAATGCCTCGTTTGGATTATTGGCTGTCAACACGCAATAATTTGCTGCTTCAAGTATTTTCCGGGCAAGATTGAGAATAGACACTTCATCTTCAACAATTAATACGGTTTCATTCCTCCCCAAGGGGATCTGTGTGCTATCATGCACCTTCTCTTCAATACTATCGGCTGAATAAAGTGGGAAATAAATCCTAAAAGTGGTACCTTTTTCCGGCTCACTGTATACATTTATAAAACCATTGTTCTGCTTGACAATGCCGTAAACCATTGACAACCCAAGTCCCGTCCCTTTTCCCAGGCCCTTGGTGGTAAAAAAAGGTTCAAACAAATTATTAAGGACATCCTTGTTCATGCCGCAACCATCATCACTGACAGCCAGCGACATGAAATCACCACACACAAATCCCAAATGATCTGCACAGTACTCCTCATCAAAGGAGACACAATTAGTCTCAATAGTAACGTTTCCCACACCGCCTATGGCATCCTTTGCATTGACCAACAGGTTGGCCAGAATCTGATCTATCTGTGAAGGATCCATAAAAACGGAGCTATACCCGCCGCCGGGCTTCCATGAAAGATTTATATCTTCCCCAATAAGACGGCGCAGCATCTTGAGCATACTTTCAACCGTATCGTTGAGACAAAGCGCTTGGGGGCTGATGTTCTGTTTCCGAGCAAAGGCTAAAAGCTGCCGGGTTATTTCGGTTGAGCGCTGGGCCGCTTTGAGAATCTCTTTCAAATCATCCTGAAGTGGATCATCGCCCGGCACATTACCCATTGCCATTTCCGTATAACCGATGATCACACCGAGCATATTGTTATAATCATGGGCGACCCCTCCAGCCAACCGACCTACGGATTCCAGCTTTTGGGCCTGAAATAATTGATTTTCCAAAGACTTACGTTTAAGCTCAGAAGCTTCATGCTCCACCCCAAGTTGCATAAAATTCAGGGCATAGGCGATGTCTTTGGCCATCTCAACAAAAAGGCTCAACTCCTCCCCATCCACAACCAGCTCATGATCCATCAACACAACCATATAACCATAAACGTTATTTTCGTAAATCAGAGAAGTACATAACGAGGAGGGCTCGGGGCATTTATCCACAACGGGGCACTGCCCGCAAAAAGTGAACCGCTCATTTATGAATCTCCCCTCTTGGGAAACGTTGGGTACGCCACAACAGGGTGGTAATTCATGACGTTCCAACATTTCAGTCAACGGTTCAACAAATAATCCACTCCCTGATCCAGCCCAGGTGAGGGGGTGTTTATTCATATCGGTAAGCACAATGAAGGCAGCGGAATAGCCGCGATTGTCAACGATCACCCGGCACCCCTCACGAATTAGGGATTCAGGGTCACGCTCCCGGACGATCAATTGATTTACGTCCCTGATAGAGCGCAACACACGGTTCAGATGGATGATGCGCTGCTCTGCCTGTTTATGTTCGGTGATATTTGTGAAAATGGTGGCAAACTGCCCCTCACTCGGGTTAAAGGCAAGCACTGAAAAATAATTATCAAGGTTTTTGGAATAACTCTCAAAACGGATTTCCTGACCGGTCAAGGCGACGTTTGCATAGCGGCCTATCCAGTCTACAGGGTCTTTTTCAATTTTCGGCAGTACCTGGGTTACTTTTTTACCGACGATATTTTCCCGTTTAAGGCCCGTGAGACGTTCAAACGCATCATTTACTTCCAAAAATATATAATCAACGGGCTTGCCTTTGTCATCAAGCACAATTTTATGAAGTGCAAAACCGTCCATCATATTTTCAAACAACAAACGATACTTCTCTTCACTGTCTCGTATTTTCTTTTCAGCAATTTTTGATTTTGAATCATCTTGGAATACCAGAACAACCCCCATTTTATGTACATCATTTAACAAAATGGGAGAAGCACTGTCTTTTATGGGCAATTCTCGGCCATCCCGGGTAATCAGCAGGGTATGGTTGGCCAGCCCGATAATTTGACCCGTCTCTATAACCTTGGCCACAGGGTTCTCACAGGTAATTCGAGTCTGTTCATTGATAATATTAAAAACTGCCGTCAGCGGTTTTCCATATGCTTCATCCTGGGGCCAACCGGTTAAAGATTCTGCAACGGGATTCATAAAGGTAATGCAGCCTTGCATGTCAGTTGCAATGACACCATCCCCGATGCTTCTCAATGTGGTCCTCAGCCACTCTTCACTGACCTTTACTTTGTGGTCCATCCGGTGCTTATAAATGGCAATTTCTATGGCTGATCGAAGATCTTTGTCCTCAAAGGGTTTGAGAATATAACCAAAGGGCTCTGTACGCTTGGCGCGTTCCAGGGTCTCTTTATCTGCATAAGCAGTCAAATAAATTACAGGAATATCATGATGACCGTCGTGTATAAAGGCAGAGGTTTCTATACCATTCATTTTGCCCTTGAGTTTGATATCCATGAGAATCAAGTCCGGGGGGTTATTGTCCACGCTGGTCAGAGCTGTTTCACCCCTTGTGACACAATCGCTCACATGATACCCCATTCTTTCAACCCGCACCCTTATATCTTCCGCCACAATGGCGTTGTCTTCCACAATCAAAATGCTTACTTTATCACCCATACAACCAAACCTTTCAGGTTACCAAAGGGAATCGGATCCGATATATCAAACCGATTTCCTGGTTAATATTTATATTACCCTCAAGCTGTTTTTCTGCAAGGATATTAACAAGATGAATGCCAAGAGAGCCCTCACTCGAAGAAGATTTTGAACATGGCATCCCAATGCCGTCGTCGGACACAACAAGCATTGCTTCGGTTTGATTGCAACGAAACAACTGGATGCTGATTCGCCCGGTGGACTTTCCAATAAAAGCATATTTCAAGGCATTCGTCACCAATTCATTGATGATGAGTCCACAGGCAATCACGGCATCCAGGTCCATTGGCAATTGTTCAACGTCGCATTTGATTTCAATAACCGACCCTGTGGGATGCAGAGACTTGTACAGGTAATTGGTGAGTTCCTGACAATAGGATTTCACATCTATGATAGACAGATCCTCAGCTTTGTAAAGTGTTTCATGCACCATGGCGATTGAAGAGATTCTGTTTTTACTGTCTTCCAGGATATTCACCAGTTTTTTATCTTTAATCTGGTTCATTTGAAGACTCAGGAGGCTTCGAATCATCTGGAGATTATTCTTGACCCGATGATGAATTTCTTTTAACAACACCTCTTTTTCGTCACGGGAAATGGTTGTTGCATTAAGATTCTCAGCCATCTTATCAAAGGCACGTGACAGGAGTCCGATCTCATCCTGCCTTGTAATGCCAACACGATACCCAAGGTTTCCTTTGCCAATGGCCAGCACTCCTTCCACCAATTTCTGCATGGGATCCGTAATTCTGCGTGCGAACAGAAAACCAGAAAATACAATCACCAGGCAAACAGTTACCACCACAATAAAAATTTTTCTTTTCAAAGCGAAAATCTCGACAAAGGCTTCTGAAACATCCTGCTTGGCGATCAATGCCAGTTTACGGTCCGGCAGCCAGAGGTAGGCGCCCAGCACAGGTACATTCCTGTAATCCATAAACAGATCAACACCACTTTGCCCATCTATAGCCCGCTCGGCACCTTCGCCGAATATCCATTTTTTAAACGCACCCTCCGGGGCGAAGACCGTATTGGTTATCAACAGATTATAATTATTTACCAGGAAGGTTTCCGTGGTTTTACCCAGATCAATGCGTTCCAGCATGATGGCATTCAATCGATCAAAATCGGCATGGGCTGCCAGAACGGCCAGCAGGTTTCCCTGGTTATCCTTTATCGGCCCTGAAACCACCATGGTCGGTCGCCCCATGGAAAGGCTTAGGAAAATATCAGATATATAGAGTTCCTGCCTGCCTTTGATAAAAAACGATTCCTTTGATCTGAATTTTCCCTCCCAGGAAGAATCTGAAGAGACGATAATCTGCCCACTGTTTTTATCAATCAAAAATAATTGGGAAACTTCTCCCAATTCCACCAGGCGATTGAACTCCGCCACCAGGAATTTATATGCATCGCCCCGGGGGGCTCGAAAATTTTTCGTGAAATCAGTGGAATGAATCACCGTATTGGTACTTTGGATCACCTGTTGCTCATGGGCCACCCAGGACAATGAATGCAAAAGGCGTTCTCCCCATTTATCAATGGCCTGTTTTTTTAAATGGGCAACCCGTTCCAGATGTGTCTGTACATTGGTTACGATACTGTTCCGACCCGAACCGTAGGCAATTATCCCAATAATAGATTGAGGTACAATGGAAAACAATAATAATCCTGTCAGCAGTTGGAGGCTCAGGCTGGTTCGAATGGATTTCATCAGCACACCTCTTTCATTGGTCATAAATACGATGAAGAAATTCCATGGTGTATACAGGGGTGACAATCAACTTATCATTGGTTTTATGAAAAAGTGCCTGCATATCCCGCCAGACAGCCGGTTCCATCCAGCCCAACCGATGGTCCCCGGTGTGAAGGAGAGGGGTTTGAATCTGCATCATACGCATCTGCTGCTCCCTGACCAATGTTGAATTATAAGACAAAACCACAGAGACGGCATCTTCGAGATTCTCAATGGCATGGCGCCAGCCTTTTAGAGAAGCCCTTAAAAATCCCTCAACCAGAACAGGTTTTTCGCCGATTATTTTTTCTGTGGTTACAATGGTATCTGCATAGGGCCTTATGTCGTAATCATCCATCCAGATGAAATCCAGATCAAGGCCTCGTTCTTCAAGGGCAAGTCCTGAACCCGGGCGATAGACCATCTGGACGTCTATCTGACCCTCTTTAAGAAAGTCTGCTTCCCGATCATAGGGTATGTATTTGATATCATCCCATGGGATGCCTAATTTTTCCATGAGTGCTCTATGCTGAATCTCTCCATCCGGTGGAAGCATTAATCTTTTTCCGATAAAATCCTGGGGACGCTTTATTGTTGAATTTTTAAGCGTTGCGTACACATAGGGATTTCGTTGAAAGACAACCGCAATGGCCGTAATGGGAACGCCCTTTTTCCTTGCGGCCAGTAAAAATTCGCCTCCCATAATTGTAAAAAGGGTTTTTTCTTCAATGAGGTCGGTGACCATATTCTCATTGGTCAAATGTGGCGGTCTGGCTTTCAGGGTAACCGCTATATGTTCTGCAGCATAGTATCCTTTCTGTTGGGCAACATAGAACCCGGCAAACTGGGCTGAATGCTTCCATTTCAGTTGTACGGGTACTTTCTGGATGGGTATGTCTGCCTCTTTATTTTCACAACTGGCTAAAATGAATGTTAACAGGAATGACAACACAAATATATTTATGATAAATTTCCTGGCACCATTGAGAAACCCATTGAATACCTTATCACGCGGGAATGATTCTTGAATTGTTTCATGGAATGGCGGAGCCAGCATATCTGTAATAACTAATTTTTTCTTCAGCCCTATTGAGGCTTGGCATTGTCTTCTTTTTGCAATGGCATGCGGTATTATCAAATCAGAACCTCCCGGTGTTAAATATCTGAGAAACCAAAAACAGATGGGACTTTTTGACATACAAATACAGGCAGGTGCAGATGTTTAAATGCCTTGCGCTTTGTTCTTTACTTGTTGATCACTTGAAAACTTTAAAAGGATAATCTATATGCCATGTAAAGATCAAGTCAAGATTCAGTAAATCAGCAATTCTAATTTTGGAACTGCATGTGTTTGTTCACATCATAAAAGAATTGGCACCGGGCCATGGTCAGAAAAAAATGAATGGCCCTGTCATGGATATCCGACAGATCCTGTGCATCTTTAACCATTCAGGCACACCCTGGGGTGGATGAAATGGAAAAGTAAAGGTTTTACATCTGCATGCTTGCCCTTTATCCATTTTATTGTTAACTAAATCTTCATTATGAATGAAAACAACAAAAAGAATATAGAAACAATGTTTAGCGGCGTGGCTAATGTCCAAGACCGGCTTGATACCGTCGGTTATATTCCCTCCAGAGAAATCGCCACCATTGTCTACCTGGCCCAGGAGACAAATAAACCCATACTTGTGGAAGGTCCGGCCGGGGTGGGAAAGACTGAGCTTGCTAAAAGCATTGCGCTGTGCCTGGACCGGGAAATGATTCGTCTCCAGTGCTATGAAGGACTGGATGAATCCAAGGCCCTGTACGAATGGGCCTATGCCAAACAGTTACTTTACACCCAGATGCTCAAGGAAAAAATAGATGAGGTGGTGTCTGCCACCTCGGGTCTGGCAGCAGCCGTGGATGAGATCGCCCGTCACGAAGATGCCTTTTTTTCCCAACGGTTTATTCAGACCCGCCCTCTCTTGGCCGCCATCTCCTCCCCGGTGCCCGTGGTGCTGCTGGTGGATGAAATCGATAAAGCCGATCCTGAATTCGAGGCTTTTTTGCTGGAGTTGCTTTCGGATTTCCAGGTTACCATTCCGGAGATTGGCACCATCCAGGCCAAAACCCACCCCTTTGTTCTTTTAACCTCCAATAATTACCGTGACATGAGCGATGCTCTAAAACGGCGCTGCATTCACATTTATATTGATTATCCGTCCATGGCGGATGAAAAAAAAATCATTGCCAAAAAACTCCCAAACATTGGGGATCGACTCCTGGAGCAGGTGATAACGGTGGTGGCCGGTATCCGGAAGCTGGATTTAAAGAAAAAACCCTGTATTTCTGAAACCTTGGATTGGGCCCGCTCCCTGATGATCCTCCAACGGGATCATCTCACCCCGGAGACCCTGGATCAAACCCTGAATACGCTGTGCAAACACAGGGCGGATTACGGGGTGGTGCGCTCCCGGATACATGAACTGGTTGGGGACTGATCCCTTCCATGGAAAATACCATTCTGAAATTTGTCTCCTGCTGCCGGGCCCATGGCATGCGAATTTCCACCGCCGAAGTTCTGGACTGCCTCGGGCAGCTGGAGTTGGCAGGGGTGGTGGATGAATTGGTTTTTCACACGGTGTTAAGGGCCAATTTTGCCAAAAGTCGTCGGGAACAATCCGCCTTTGAAAGGCTTTACCATCTTTTTTTTCATGATATGAAAAAAGGTAAGCCCCTGTTGAATCTGGAAAAGGGTGAAGGAGAGCAGGAACCGGATCCCCCCCCATATGCCGGTGAACCCTTACCGGAATTCCCGGTGGATATGATTAAAATGGACACGGATTTAGACAAGGCCCTCATGGATTTCATAAAGGGAAAACCCCAGGCCTTTATTGCGGCGGTGCGACAGGTCCATGATCAGGAAACCCCGTCCAACCAGGCGGTGAAATCAAACCTGGGCCAGCTCAGCGCCCGCATGGAGATCATGCTCACCATCAACAAAATGCACCGGCGCATGGCCCGGTTTCTGGGAGGCCCCGATGTCCAGGTGGTGAATGGGGAGCGCAAGCACCTTGAAAAAACGGTGTTTCATCGTCTGGACAGGGCCATGGCCTTTTTAAAGGAAGACCCCCAGCCGGACAATGCCGGACTTCGCACGGTGGGAACCGGTGAAAAGCGATATGCCGATTTGGGAGACGTCCCCTTTGCCAATCTCACCCGGGATGAAATGTCCCGGGTTTCTGAAGTGGTGGATCAATGGGTAAAAAAGCTGGCGGATATTACCACCCTGCGTTTTTCAGTGGCCCGGAAGGGTAAGATGGACGTACAAAAAACAATCCGCCGTTCCAGCCGGTACCTGGGCGTGCCCGTGGAGATCGTACGCAGGGACCGTCCCCTGCGTAAGGGAAAAATACTTACCCTGTGCGACGTGTCCGGATCTGTGTGGTCCACGGCCAGGTTTATGCTGGCCATCCTCTATTCCCTTCAATCCTGCTTTGCCCGGGTGAAATCCCATGTGTTCATTGACCGGCCCTTTGATGTCACCGGCTTTTTCATGGCCCATGGGGCCAACAGGGCCATAGGTAAAATTATGCAAGACCCGGGGATCAACTACATCGCAAAAACTGATTATGGCCTGGTTTTCCAGAAATTCCAGGAAAATCATTTCCAGGAGCTGGACAAAAAAACCACTTTGATCATCATGGGGGATGCTCGATCCAATTATTTCAATCCCCGGGAACCGGTGCTGGAAGCTTTGAGGGAACGATGCCGACGTCTGATATGGCTCAATCCTGAACAGGAAAGATTTTGGGGCACCGGTGATTCGGAGATGCCCCGGTATCGCCACCATTGCAATGAGGTCCGGGCCTGTGGCAACCTGAACCAGCTCATTGATTTTATACAGGATCTGGTCCTGTAAATGGTGGTGGAGCGCATTGCTGCGGCACGCCTTGAAGATACTGGGATGGCTGTGCCGCCATGGCCAATTTCCTGGATGTTCTCAGCGGCCAGGACTTCCGAATCACAACTTCCCTTGCCGAATATTGAGAACCGGTCCCCCAAATCCGTTATAATCAGAAAATTTTAAATGAGTACGTCACCCTTAGAAAAGATAATACTTTGATGCTATCCCATGCATTTTCAAAAGGGTCCTTAGGTTTATACCAATTATGCTCCTATTTAAGTTCGCTTGGTAATATGCCAATTTTACAATTCAAATCCATTCCTTTAGTATGACTTGGACGTTTTTGCCATTTTTTTTAACTTTCGAAACGTCTAATTGTCGTTAAGCTGTATTATAATTGACACTGTTCCAGGCCTATAATTACATAAATTGTTTACGGTCAAGTCCATACTTTTTCAGCTTGTAGTGGAGTGATTGGGGGGATATCTCTAATTGCTTGGCTGCACGGGCAACATTGCCCTTGGTGCTTATGAGGGCGTTGATGATAATTTCGATCTCGTTGACACTTTGATTTTCTACCAGGTTCATGTTCTCTCTGAAAAAATAGGCCCTGGGGCTTTTCGACGGCTGTGGTGACGGCCTACCGATCGGGGGTACCTTCGCCGGGGCATTGAGTGTTATGTAGGAGCGAACATGGAGGGGCAGATGTTTAACACAGATAAGGTTTGAACCGTTGACAAGGTTCATTGCACCTTCGATGACATGCTCAAGTTCTCTAACATTCCCAGGCCAGTCATAGGCCGAGAACAGATCCATCACCGCTGAAGACAACCCGGTCACCTTTTCGTCAAGGATGGTATTAAAGTTTGATATAAATCTGTCCGTCAGCTGTGAAATATCAGTTTTGCGTTGCCTTAAAGGGGGAATCGTAACGAAGACGACACCTAAGCGGTAAAACAAATCCTGACGCATTTTTGAAATTTTAATGATGTCAAGGGGGGGGCGGCTAACAGTGCTGACTATTTTCAGGTTCAGCTCTATTTCCCTGGCTGCCCCCAGCCGCCGTACTTTTTTCTCCTGAACCACCCTTAATAGTTTTGCCTGAAGCCCCAGGGGCATGGAATCCAGTTCATCCAAAAAAAGGGTACCGCCGTTGGCCTGTTCGAAAAGCCCTGATTTATCAACGGATCCTGTAAAGACGCCCTTGGTCGTTCCGAATAGTATGCCTTCCAAAAGATTTTCCGGGATGGCCGCACAGTTCACAGGGATAAATTTCCCCTTGGATTGGGAGCCGTGATTGTGGATGGACTGGGCAAACAGCTCTTTGCCTGTGCCGGTTTCACCGGAAAGCATGATGGGAGACGGCGAACCCGATGCAAGCTTGGCAATATTCACCGATTCCACAAGTGTCTGGTCTGAGCCGATGATGTCATCAAAGGAGTACTTGCAGCCTTTACCTGGGAACTGCTGCTGTTTTGACGGTACCTCTTGTGCAACAATGGATTCCAGCATCTGATAATCCTTGGTGAAGCAAATGGCCCCCACCAGTTCAACATCATTGAACAAAGGGAACGCATTGCTGATGGTGTTGGCAATTTTACCTAGTTTTGTACGATAGATGATAACCCGATTTCTTATCGGTCTTTTTATCGCTATGCACTGCCGCATGATGCTGGTGTCATCGCTGAGTTCGTAGAGATCGGTGATCCGCTTTTCCATGGCATATTCCCGTTCATAATCATCAATTTTCGCCTGTGTCGTGTTATAATAGAGTATTGTCCCGTCCTTGTCGCTTATCACAACCCCTTCGTGCAGGTTCTCATAAAAGCTGAACATATCAACATTCTGACAATTGAGCAGTTCCGACAATACCCTAGTTAATCTTTGATGGGTCATACTATCTTTTCCGTTTTGCTTCCAGTTTGTTTAAAGCCTTTTTTAATACACCAAACACAATCACACAACTCAGTCGCCTAGCATCTATGAACCATGTGACAGTGGCCTCGTCAAGACTTAAAACCGTTGTTTTTAGAAAAAACAAAAATTTTTGATCAAAAATTCTTTTACCCTTTCGAGCCAGCATCAAAATATCTTACTGTTTCTAAATTCTTTCACCACACACAATCTGTTTTTGCGCACACTATATATCTGAAATATTTTGAATTTATGACTTTTTTCTATAATCAAACCATCCCAATTTCAGATCTTGGCACCTTCTTTGCAATTCGATATTTTCAGGAATTGACACAATGCTGAAATCATCAGCACCACCAGTTAAAAAGGAGATAAAATGGATCAATTAAAATTTACACCCAGCATGAAAATTCTTGATGAAAATCAATTGTCAGCCATTCACACAGCAACCCTTGAGGTTCTGGAAAATACCGGGGTAACCATCACCCATCCCCAAGCCATTGAAATCCTTAAAGGGGCAGGATGTACAGTGGAGGAAAACCGGGTGCGCATCCCTGCCGCCCTGGTAGAAAAGGCAATATCCACCGCACCCAAGCGGGTAGTCATGGGTAACCGGGACGACAGCAGACAGATCGTCCTTGAAGGGGCCGCCACCTACTTCGGAGCCACCATTGACTGCGTCAATTACCTTGATCCGGAAACCCAGGAAGTCAGTGAATGCCAGAGCAAGGACGCTGCTTCCATGGCAAAGCTGTGCGACATGCTGGATAATTACGACTGGACCATGACCCTGGGCATTGCCAGGGACCTGCCGGAACATGTACAGGACCGGGGGGTGGCACGGGTGGCCCTGGAGCATTGCAGCAAACCGGTGATTGTCTCCTGCAACGATGGGGCCAGCCTTAAAGAAATTTATGAGATGGCTTTGATGTGCAAAACAGGCGGTGAAGCGGCCTTTCAAAAAGCCCCTATCATGGGCACCCTGAACTGCACCATTTCACCACTCACCCACGATGACCACTTGGTTGAAAAAAACATCTATGCCGCTGAAAAAGGGATTCCCATTGTCCATTATTCCGGCATGCAGTTGGGGGTAAGTTTTCCGGCCACCCTGGCATCGGGTATTGTGATGGGTGCAGCGGAATCCTTAAGCGGGCTGGTCCTCCAGCAGACTATCAATCCCGGCGCCCCCTTTGTGTTCGGCTCCTTTATCACTATTATGGACATGAAAACCACAGTTTTCTCCTATGGTGCCATTGAGATGGCCATGATGGTGGGCGGCATTGCTCAGCTTTCCCAGAAATACGGCCTTCCCTTTTTCGGTACAGCCGGATGCACCGATGCCAAACAGGTGGATTTCCAGGCGGCAGTCGAGGGCAGCCTTCAGGACCTGATCATGGCCACCGTGGGCGGCGGCCTGGTACATGACACCCATTGCTGGCTGGACCACGGCAGTATTCTTTCCCCGGAACACCTGGTGGTGGGCCAGGAGATACTGGCCATGGTCAAAAAATTCACCCAGGGTATAGAGGTTTCAAAAGCGACCCTGGCCCTGGACCTCATCGATAAGATCGGCCCGGGGGGCACATTCCTCATGGATCCCCACACCATGAAGAACTTTAAAAGCGTGGTTTACCCCGAACTATTTGAGCGGACCAAGGCACAGGCACCGGGTACAAAGATTGAAACCACCATGGAACAACGGCTGAGGGCAAAAACAGTAGAATTGATGGCAGCCCCTGCCCCCAATCCTCTGCCCGAAGATATTGTTGCCGAATTTGACCGACGCCAGGAAGGATGGATCTCAGGTTAGCAGGAGATACGGAGAAAGCACCTCTTTTACCAGGATACCAAAATTGTAGAAGAGGTGCTTAATTGCTCCATACTGAAAAAAATAATGTAAGGGCTTAAAATGATAAATAACTTTCTAAATAAAATTGATAAAACCATTTTCTTTTTCTCCATCATAGCGTATCTTTGCTTGTTTATATTTATTATCGGTTTACCAGATGCGGCAAAGGAACTGATCAACGGAGCTTTGAATTTTACGTTGAACAGTTTTGGTTGGTTTTACATGCTCTCTTTTACATGTATACTCCTCTTCATGATATGGATCGCCTTCTCCAAATACGGTCAACTAAAATTAGGAAAAAAGGATGAAAAACCAGCATATAGCTTTACCTCTTGGATCGGTATGCTTTGTGGTGCGGGATTAGGCGTAGGGTTGGTTTTCTTTGGCGTCACCGAGCCGATGAGTCATTTCATGACCGCCCCATTCAATGAATCGGGCACAGCCGAGGCCGCCTCCAATGCCATGAGGCATGTCTTTTTTCACTGGGGAGTCCACCCCTGGGCGATGTATTCTCTATGCGGGCTTTGTTTCGCCTATGCCCAATTTCGAAAAGATTCTCCGGCGCTTTTCAGTTCCACCCTTATTCCGATACTCGGAAAAGAAAAAGCCAACGGCCTGGCAGGAAAAGTAGTAGATGCATTTTCAATTATCGCCATTATTGCCGGCGTCTCAACTTCAATGGGGTTCAGTGCAAACCAGATCACTTCTGCACTCCACACCCAATTCGGCATTGAAACAGGGCAAACCGTTGTTATGATTGTACTTAGCCTCATTGCGATCATATCAACGCTGTCGGCCGTAAAAGGAATTGAAAAAGGCATCAAATTAATCAGTGACGCTAATATGTTGCTGGTTTACATCTTGATCGCTTTCATTCTTTTATTTGGTCCGACAAAATATATTATTTATTTATTTTTCGAAACTTTCGGTAACTATTTGCGTGACCTTCCCTGGCTGTCCTTCTTCTTGGATGCAAACAGTCAGGTTGAAAAACATGTCGGTTATAACTGGATCGGCAGCTGGACGGTAATGTACTGGGCCTGGTGGGTTGCTTTTGCTCCATTTGTTGGCGGATTCCTGGCGCAGATTTCAAGAGGCCGGACGATTAAAGAATTTGTCTTGGCAACGTCATTGGTTCCTTCAATTTTGTGTTTCGTATGGTTTGTTGGATACGGAGGTACTGCCATCCATCTTGATCTTTTTCAAAACATGGGTCTTGGCAGTACGATCGTAAAAGATCCTCCAAACTCCATGTTTGTTTTATTAAACAATTTACCCTTCAACAGTATTACAATTCTTGTAGCAACGTTTTTATGTCTTACCTTGATTGTAACTTCTGTCAATTCAGCAACTTACCAAATCAGCACCATCGCCTCCGGCGGAACAGCCGTGTCTTCAATGGGGTTACGGGTTGTATGGGGGGTTTTTTTGTTTGCGAATGCGGCACTCTTTCTTTTTATTGGTGGACTCAAAACGCTTCAAAACTGTTCAATTGCCCTTGCATTACCTTTTATGGGAATCATCATTCTAATGATGTTCAGTTTAGCAAAAGATTTACGTACAAACGTTTCAGCCTAAATGTTGCAAGCACCCTTTGACCGGATATACAAGGAACCGGACATGAAGCTCTCATCGTCTACCTCAAATGTCCGGGAACGAATCAGATCCGGTCAAAGGGCGCTCCCACAAGGAGGGAGTCCATTTAAAGTTTTGGCTTGTACAATTTGGGAGAGTGATACAATAATTTCATTCACCCTATGAATGGATACATCTAAAGAGTTAGAAAAATTGGAGCCCAGTGCCATGGAATTACCAAAAAAGCGGTATCCCTCTGCCACGAAATCCGTCCAAACTCGTTTTAACACTTCACCAACTCCCCAGAAAATCACCGGCGGTTGATTGGTTTGCTGGCCCTTTTTTTACAAGTGTCAACCAGTAAATACGGATACGCCACTCTTTTTTCCCCTGTAACACGGTGATCAAGCCGTTCTCTTTTGAATATAGGCCTTAAGTGCCTGGTCAAGATCCGGTTCAAGAAGGCTATCAGGAGCTTTTTCCAGAATTTCCTTGTATTTTTTATTGGCAGTGACAACCATGTCTGGAGACCCTTTGGCCTCCCAGGCATCATTGGCATCCCAATCGGAGATGGTGGGGGACCACATACCACGGCAGGCCTTAAAGGTGCTGGGATGGGTCAGATAGGTGCCGCCATGGCCAATCTCCTGGATGATCTCAGCGGCCAGGGCTTCGGTGGAAAAGGCAACGCCCTCCTTAATGCGCAAGGCACGGCTGATGATCTCCTGATCTATGATCATTTTTTCATAGGAGATGGTCATCAATGCATCCAGGGTGCCCACACACTGCACCCCGATGTTGGCACCACTTAACACCCCCATCAACAGACTCATCATGGTTTCATAGCCCGCCTGGCAATCCACAGCCTTGGAGTGGGTAATGCCGCACATGGTACGGGTGGGGAGATGGTAATATTCCCGTCCCATCTGGATGTTGGGGGTGTTGATGAGCATGGCCTCCGGAGTGCCTGCAGCAAAACTGCCGTTTTTCATATACCCGGTGGTGGAGGCCGTGGCATACACCACCGGTGCCCCGGGCCGGGTGAGCTGGGTGAGCACGATGCCGGCCAGAAGTTCCACATTCTGGAGTACCGCCGTACCCAGAAGACTTACGGGACCGGAAACACCGGCCATTATGCAGGGGGCCAGCAGGGTGATCTGGTTTCTTTTTGCATAGGCCATGATGGTTTCCACGGTTTCCGATGCATACCCAAGGGGGGTCAGGGGATTAACCAGAACACCTGCCAGATGATGGCCATCCACAAAATCCTTTCCACCGAAAATCATATCCAGCATCTCAAAATTCTGCAGCACCTTCTCCTTGTCAAAGCAGAAGCCGATGAGGGGTTTATCCGTATTTTTTACGATTTCGTAGAGCATGTGAAGATGCTTTTTTTCCGGGTCCACATCAGAGGGATCAACGGGGATGGTGCCGTTGAGATGGATGTGTTCGCCAGCCTGGCAAATCTTCATGATGTTGGCATAATCTTCCAGGGTGGCCTTGCGTCGTCCCCGGTCCAGATCCTGCACAAACACCGGCCCCACATTGGGCTGCACCAGAAATCCTTCTCCCACGGTTTTACTGCGGGCTTCATTCCTGGCCGTCCAGGTAAAGGTCCGGGGGCAGGTTTCAAGGGCCTTGTCAACCAGGACCTGGGTGATGAAAACGGTTTCACCATCCACCTTTGCCCCATGGTGTTTAAAGAGTTCCAGGGCATCTTCACAATGGAAACGCACACCTGTGTTTTCAAGCACCTCCATGGATGCCTGGTGAATGGCGTCAAAGTGTTCCGGGGAAATGACTTCCAGATGATTGTTGAGTGGCATAATAATATCCTTTTTTCCTACCTTTTTTGAAAACCGGCTTTACCTGAAGGGCTTTAAAGCACAACAACAGGTGTTTTTCATTGAATCCGTAAATAAAGAGGACTCCTGCCCCATGGCAGGCACCCACAGGTGCTCCATCGAACAGGAGCCGTGCAATGTAATGAGATTATTCTTCGTCCGCCGCCTGTTTCAGCATTTTAAACACAGACACGGCCATCATGATGGTGATAATGGCAAAGGGGGCTCCGGCTATGATGGCTGCCTTTTGAAGGGCTTGGAGACCACCGCTGGCAAGAAGCACCATGGCAAGGGAGCCGATGAAAGCGCCCCAGATGAGTTTCATGGGCGTTTTGGGTTCAGTGTCGCCATTGGACATCTGCATGGCCACAAAAAACGAGGCTGAATCAGCAGAGGTGATCAAAAAGATAATAAGGTTGATGAAAACAATGAATCCCACCAGGGTTCCCATGGGATAGGTGGATAAAAGCACATAAATGCCCGAGCCCATGTCGGCCTTTAAAGCACCTGCAAGATCGGCAACACCTGAAATCTGGGCATGCTGGGCAGCCCCTCCCACAATGCTGAACCAGATGATGGCCACAACTGTTGGAACGGCAGTAACCCCGAGGACAAATTCACGAAGGGTACGCCCCTTGGAGATACGGGCCACAAAACCGCCGCAGAAGGGACCCCAGGAGATCCACCAGATCCAGTAAAAGACCGTCCACCAGCCAAGCCACTGCCCCTTGCTGGCCGTGGCATCTGTCCAGAAGCTGAGCAGGGCAAAATTGCTCAGATAACTGCCGGCGGTCTGCACGGTGATGTTCAACAGTTCAATGGTGGGGCCGGAAAAGAGGATGAAAAGTCCCCAGCAAAAGGCGATGATAACATTGGCGGTGGAGAGATTCTTGATGCCCTTGTCAATGCCGGAGATGGCGGAAATCACATAGGCGGTGATGAGAAAGGCCATGAACACCATCTGCCCGCCGGTGCTTAATCCGGCACCGAAAATATGCTTGATACCGGCATTGATGCTGATAATGCCAAGCCCCAGGGCGGTACTTACACCGGCGATGGTGGCGAAAGCAGCCAGGATTTCCACCAGGCGGCCAAAGGCGCTGCCGATGATTTTATCGCCAAAAAGGCCGTAAAGGGAGATGGAGACGTTCATGGGTTTGCCCATGCGATAGGCGGGAAAAGCAATGGCAAGGCCCACCAGGGCAAAAATACCCCAGGCATGGAGGCCCCAGTGCATGACTCCGATCTGAATGGCAATGATCCGGGCCGCAGGGGTCTGGGATTCTGCAAGATAGGGGGTGTTCATGTAGTGCATGATGGGTTCACCCACGGCCCAGAAGGCGTATCCCACACCCACGCCGCAGCTGAACAGCATGGCGATCCAGGAAAAATAGCTGAACTCAGGCTTGTCCTCAGCCTTTCCCAGTTTCAGGCTGCCGTACTTTCCAAAGGCGATCACCATGATGACGATAAAATAGATGGCCACAGACAAGATAAAAAACCAGCTGAACCGGGCCGTGATCCAGGACTGGACACTTGACAATCCCCCGTCAAAACTTTCCGGTGCCACAAAACCGTACACCACGGCAAAAAGGGTGATGACGGCCGTAACCCAGAAGATGACCGGGTCAAAGGGCCCCAGATATCCGGCCAGACCGCTCTCTTTTCTTTCCTGGCCCGGGACGGCCATTGAATCTGTATGATTTGACATGATCGGTTTTCCTTTTAATGTAGATGCCCTGGTAAAAAGACCGACATTTTTTCCACATCATATTGGGCTTTCAAAATGCTGATAACGACCACCTGATGTATCAAAAAAAACAAAGTCCCGACTTTTTACAGGTTCATCATTTTTATTTCTGGCTAAGCAACTCGGTGATTTTCACGATTCCGTCCTGGGCATCCTCGGCATAGGCATCGGCTCCGATGCGGGCCGCCCAACGGGGGGTAACAGGGGCACCACCCACCACGGTGATGAAGCGCTCCTTCAGGCCCGCCGACTTCAGGGCCAGTTCCAGACGTTTCTGCTGATCCATGGTGGTGGTCAACAGAGCACTTGTCCCTATGACATCAACATTGAGTTCCAAAGCCTTTTCAATGATGGTATCCACGTCCACATCCCTTCCAAGATCATGCACGGTGAAACCATTGGCCTTCATCAGTGACACCACAATACATTTACCGATATCATGGACATCTCCCTTTACCGTGGCGATGAGCACCCCGGCTTTGGCAGCCCGTTTGGTGGTCTCATTTTTTGCCAGGGCATCGTTTACAAGATCCGTGGCCACCTTCATCACATCGGCGGCCTGGATAAGTTCAGGCAGGAACAGAGTGCCCCGGCTAAACAAATTTCCCACTTCGGCTATGCCGGGGATCAACGCCTTGTCCAGAAGTTCAAGGGGATCTTCACCCGAATCAATCACCCCTTCGGTGATCTGCCGGATACGCTCCATATTCTGGGTTAATATCATCTGTTTTGCGTCTTCAAGCAGTTGTTGCTCAATCATATAAAGTACTCCTGAATATTCGTTGTGTTATCTATATGGTTTTTCCGAGCCGGACCGGATCACAACAGCGACCATTTAAATAAATCCGGTGCTCAACCCATTTTCTCCACATGAAACTTCGTCCAACATTTTGAAATCATAGAAATTTCATTCGCCTTTCTGGCTGGCGCGACAATCATATGTTTTTTTATATGAAAAGGTAGCCTTTAAGTCTACCTCAGCAGAGCCCCTCTCCCGATGGGCAATAGGAACCGGACAATCGAGCTGTCTACAGTTCCGATCCGGGCCCATTGACCATCGGGGGAGGGGCGGCATAATGCCATTTGGCTCCGCGTCTACGACCCTATCTTCGTTGTGTCCGCCAGGACATGAGGGTTATAAGAAAGTGTGGAAATGCCTGACATTACTTTCATGGTTTGTTGTGGGCGGAATGGGATCAGAATACGGTCCGCCCGTGGCGGTTATGCGGAAGGAACCTCCTTCCACACGGGGATTCCAAGTTCCCTTTCCGTTTCTTCCACAATGCGTCTCAACTCTAGGGCAACTTCAGCCGAAAGGGGTTCTGGATAGTGTTGTTCCATAAGACGTCTGGCCTCGGCCACTGCCCGGTCGTAGAGAGTCGGACAGCCCGCTGCTTCCCACTGGGCACGCACCCTGCGGTCCATGAGACGTGGGCTGGATTGAATTTTCATGTTCTGAAAGGTATTTTTATGGCTGAGAAAATCTTTAAATGGACCGACCTCCTTGATCACGTCCACGGAAAGAGTTTTATCATTCACCGGAATTCCCATCACAACATGCTTGATCATTTTCGCAAATTCATTGTCCATGACCAGCTGACCATAATCAAATGTCATGCCACTTTCGAGCATTCCCAGACCATAGATGAGGTTGGCACCTGCCAACGCCGCCGTCATGGCCGTAAGGGTTTTTTCGTGTCCGCTCTGGGCATCGCATGTCTTTGAATCGCCCTAACCACCGGCGACCCACGTGGGCAGTCCATAGTAATTGCCAAGCCGTGCCACGGCAGCGTTTATCATGGCGCATTCCGGGGTGCCCACAGATGCCGAACCAAAGCGCAGATCCATGGCCGTTGTGGAGCTTCCGTATATCATTGGGGCACCTTTTACGGTGTTCTGTCCCAGGACAATCCCGCCCAGCACCTCGGCATTGTGGGTCACCATGGTGCCTGCAAGGTTCACAGGAGACGATCCCCCGGCCATGGCCATGGAAAGGACATTGACAGCCAGGCCATGCCGGGCACCTTCCATGATGATTTCACAGGTATCCCGCACCAGTTTAAGGGGACTTACCGGGCAGGTGTTAAACGAGAGAAGGGGACGACGTCTGAGGGCATCCATCCCCCCGGCCACGGCGGCAGCCATTTCGGCAAGCTTCTTTACCAGAAAACCGCTTATGGGGCCGATGAAACAGTGTTTGGTGGTATTGGCAAGCAACACCTCGGCATTGTGAAGGGGGGCCACGGCCTGATCCACATCGTGGGCACCCACGGCCCTCAAATTCACATCAATTTCGTCCATGGCATCCACCATTCTGGCAGTCATGGCCACGTCTCGTTTTGTGGTGGGACGGATCTCTCCCGTATCAATATCCACGATCTTGATGCCTTCACCAAAGTTGGTAAATCCAACGCGATTTCCCTCCATCACAAAATCGTGCTCAGGATTTCGTCCGGCCAGAAGAATCTTGGAAGGCGCACTGTCGATGGCTTCCTCAATCATAAACGGATGAAAACGTACAATTTTTTTATCTCGGTCCACCATGGCACCGGCCCCTTCAAAAACATCCAGCGCCGATTCATCCTCCACAAAAAGACCGGTCTCCTTTAACACCTCAAGGGTTGCAAGGTGAATTTCATGAAGCTCGTCATCGGAAAGCATGTTGAGGTTAAAACCCCCGCTTGACCGCTTTCCTGCATGCAGGTTACGTCTCATTTTTTTTCCTTCATTTTTCCATTCATGCCATTGGTTTACAGGCGGAAAGGGAAATGTCCGCAGATGTGCACATCCCCTTGGGAAAATAAGTCCACCAAAACCCCATCTTCAAATAATACTTTTTGCGTTGTCACCTCTTGAATTCAGAGGTATTGACCCTGAAGGAGAATTCGATGCACGGTGCACTGCTCCCCCCAACGCCCATCCTTTCATATCAGCCTTGACAAGGCACTTACTTTCTTGCGGCGATTTTCATGCCCCAAACGATTCTGCAATCTGCCCAAATCCAAATGCAATCTACATGCCACCAACGATTTTAAAAAAATATAATTAAATAACAGGCGGTTATGGATCAAAAATCAGATATGCGAGACAGCGATCATCAGAGATAAAACAGTCGATATCGACTCAAAAGCAAAAAAAACGTTTAATTGCAGAGACTTGTCAAGAGGCGATATCGTCTCAAACAACCACCAAACACAAATTGCTGATTTTATTAAATTAAAATTACACAAGAATTTATATCGACTCAAAAATTCTGAAGCACAACAGGGCCAATCGTCATCGTTGTCAGACCGACGGGGTCAGGCTTGCATTATTGAAGCCTTACCCCGTCCCCACGAATATAACACGGTGAGGCGGCAGCCGTCACTTCATGCGTTTATTGGCTTTCAACACCTTGGAGAGGGCATGCTTTTTTAGCTTTCGCATCACCTGGGATTGGGTCATACCAAGGTGGGAGGCAATGGCCCTTGTGGTGGTGCAATGGGATATGGTACGGGTGAGAAGTTCTTTTTCAAAGGCCATGACCATTTCGTCAAAGCTTTGCTTTCCATCGTCGGGGGAAACGGGGTATGCCATGGCGCCCCCCCGGGGATTCATGGTGGCGGTGGTGGCATCAAGGACAGTGTCCATCAAATTGGTCTCGCTCATGACAACGCTTTTCTTGATGGCATTTTTCAACTCCCGGACGTTGCCGGGAAAGGGATAGGACTGGAGCCGTTCCAGCCCCCGGGAGGAGATCCGCCGCTCCATGCCGTACTCGTTATTATATTTTTCCAGGAAAAACATGGTAAGCTCAAGGATATCCTCCGGCCGGCGGCGAAGGGGTGGCAGGGTCAGGGTGAAGGTGTTCAGGCGAAAATAAAGATCCTGCCGGAAACGCTTGTGGTTGACCTGATCCACCAGATCCACATTGGTGGCGGCAATGACCGTGCAGTTGATCTTAATGGGTTTAAGCCCTCCCAAGTGGAACACCTCCTTGTCTTCAAGGCATTTTAAAAGCTTGGCCTGGACCGACTGGCTCAACTCCCCCAGCTCATCCAGGAAAAGGGTACCGCCCTGGGCCATTTCAAACAATCCGATCTTGCCCTGATCCCTGGCACCGGTGAAAGCTCCTTTTTCATACCCGAACAGCTCCGCCTCAAGCAGGGTTTCCGGAAGGGCCGCACAGTTTATCTGGACAAAAGGGCCTTTTTTATTGAGACTGTTCATATGGATGAACTTTGCCAGCAAGCCCTTGCCGGTGCCCGATTCCCCAAGGATAAGAATGGTTGACACATGGATGCGGGAAAGCTTCAGGGCCGCCACCAGCACCTCCTGCATCTCCTTGCTTCTGGCGATGATCTCCTGATCCCGGAGTTCTTTCAAGTTCAGGGCCGTCATGGCCTCCCTGATACGGTCGGTCTCGCCCCGCACCTGTTCCAGTTCCTGCTGCAGGCGGTTCAACTGGGTCAGATCCCGCTCATTGACGATGACCATGGAAATATTGCCTTCATCGTCAAAAACGGGGGTGGAGGTAACAAGCAGGGAACGTCCTGTTCGCAGAGCCTTTTGCATCATGCTCACGGTTCTGCGGGTCTGGAACGCCTTACGGGTGACGGACAGATCCACAATGCCGGAACTGACAAGGGCTTTATAATGCTTTCCCACCACCTCTTCTGCCCGGATGTTCAAAAGAGTTTCGGATTTGCGGTTGATGCGCACCACCGTGCCGTCACCGTCAATGACCCATATGCTTTCAGAGGAGCTGTCCAGGATGGATTCAAGCTTCTGGTTGGTGTTCTGCAGGTCAAGGGTCTGGGCCTTTAATTCGGCCTGGAGATTCTCCCGGGAGTTGTACAACTCTGCTTCCATCTCCCGCTCCCGGGTGATGTCCAGATGGGTGCCGACCACCCTGACAGAGCCCTGCCCTTCCCTTTCGCCCACCCGCATGCCCCGGGAACGGAACCAGCGATAACTGCCATTATTGGTCCTGAGCCGATACTCGGAGCAGTAGGTATCACAGGAACCGTTGACAACCTCATCAAATTTTGCCAGGGCGTCTTTTCGGTCATCTGGGTGGAGCATCTCCTCCCAGGCTTTCAGGGTGGGGGGAAACTCTCCGACCCGGAACCCCAGCATTTCATAATAGCGTGGACTTAAATAGCCCTCTTCACTTCCGGTGTCCCAGTCCCACAGGCCGTCAACCGATGCCGTCATGGCGTAATCAAGGCGTTCTATCTCGTGCTTTCTTTCGGTAATGTCATGGACAATGGAAATAAGGAGGGTTATTTTCCGGTTTTCATCCGATACACAGGAGGTGCTCATCAATGCCCATATTTTCTTCCCCTGCAGGGGGTTAATGATGACAAAAATATCCCGGGCCACCCAGTGGCTGTCGGGAGTGTCAGGACTCTCGGGTCCGGGAGACTTTAAAAGGAAGGTGTTGTACGGTGTTTTTTCAGGATAAAACATCTTGCCGCCCGCATTGAAAAAACCCTGTGCAAGGGTTTTCCCCAGCAGGTTTTCCCGGGAAACGCCCATGAGATCAGCCATGACAGGGTTGATGAACACAACGGTGTTGTCGACCCCGCTGGTGATGATGATTCCCTGGGGGGCCTTGTCAACGGCTGCACGAATCAATGCGTTCTTTTCCACATCCATCAATAAAACCTGATCTTTTTAAACCGCCACGGGCGGAGTATATTTCGTGACCCGGGTCTGACCACAACAAAGATAGTAAAACCAACCAGTTTACCGGGTTTTTCATATAAACCCACATGGCTGTAAATACCAGCCAAAACGAAAAATGAAACCCCTACGATTCCAGTCTGTTGTACGGCGTTTCATATAAATCGGGCATGTCCTATCGAACATAACGAAGATAGGGTCGTAGACGCGGAGCCAAATGGTATTATGCCGCCGCCCCCCCGACGGGCAATGGGCCCGGCCCGGAACCGTAGACGGCTCGATTGGCCGGTTCCTATTGCCCGTCGGGGGGGCGGCTCTGCTGAGGTAAACTTGAAGGCTACCTTTTCATATAAAAAACATACATGGCTGCAACCACCAGCCACAACGAACAATTACAAAGCAGTTGCTATCAGCACCCAGCACCTAATACCCAGCACCTGCTGTTTCATATAAAAAAAATTATGGACATTGTTAATTTTTTTTACATAAGCTTTTTTAAATCTTTTGTCTGCTGTTTTGCAAGAACTTTCAAGGCCCGGGCCACATCTGCCTGCCCTTTTAGTTTTTCCGCAGCAGCTTCGTAATAAGCCAGGGCACGGTCAATCAACGCCCGGGACTTTTGGGTAAAAGCTGCGTCGTCCATCCCCTGTGATGCCACGCCTTCCAGAACATAGGGTGCCTGGGTAAACCCCTGTATGGTCTCAAGGATCATCTCCGTGACGTTCTCCCGCCGGACCCGCTGCACCTCTTTTATGCGCTTGCCAGCTGTTTTGGCCAGGGCCTGGCACAGAACATGGTGGGCGGCCAGGGCCGGATTCCCTGCGGCATCGTCAAAAAAAGCCTTTTGTTCCTTTTCCATCTCCTCGGCAAATCCAAGGATACTTCCAAAATTAATCAGGGGCATGGCACCTCTTTTCGTTCCAATTCATATTGTTTTTTCTTTGGGGTGGGGGCCAGGCGCTGATACCACATAGCCTGCCCCCGCTGACCCGGCAATTGTGACGGGCGCCCCATCTTATGATCAAGGCCTGAATTTGGCTTAAAAATACCGTTCAATCACCACCTTGGTGTCTGTGAAGAACTGAAAGATCTCTCGGCCATGGCCCTTGATATCACCGAACATGGAGTTACCGGAGCCACCAAAGGGGAAAAAGCTCATGGGAGCGGCAATGCCAATGTTCACCCCGATCATACCGGGAGCTGCCCGATATCTCAACTCCCGGACGGCTTTGGCGTTCTGGGTGTAGATGCAGGCGGCATTGGCAAAATTACGGGTATTGATAAGCTCAATCACATCGTCCAGGGTCTCTGAACGGACAATGCTCACCACAGGCCCGAAGATCTCCTCCTTTGCAATGGTCATGTCCGGTGTCACATTATCAAAAATGGTGGGTCCCAGAAAGAACCCGTCCGGGTACCCGTCCACGGTAAAATTACGGCCGTCAAGGATGAGGTCTGCCCCCTCCTCAAGCCCCTTTTCAATATAGGAAAGGACACGTTCCCGGTGGGCCTGGCTTACCACCGGCCCCATGGCAGTAGTTTCATCCAGCCCGTTGCCCACCTTCATGGCACGGGTGGCTGCCACAAATTTTTCGATAAAGGCATCTGCCCCCTCACCCACCGGCGAAAGGATGGAGCCTGAAAGGCAGCGCTGACCCGCACATCCAAAAAAGGAGGTGATAAGGGATGGCATGCCGGCATCCACTTCTGCATCGGGCATGATGGCCACAATATTTTTGGCCCCGCCCAGGGACTGAACCCTTTTGCCCGTGGCACCGCACCGCTCATAGATATAGCGGGCCGTGGGGGTGGAGCCCACAAACGAGATGCCCTCAATGTCAGGATGGTCCAGAAGACCGTTGACCACATCCCGGGAACCGTTGACCATGTTGATCACCCCTTCGGGGAATCCCACATCATCAATGATTTCAAAGATGCGGTTCTGGGTCATGGGCACCTGCTCTGAAGGCTTCAGCACATAGGTGTTTCCCGTAACCAGGGCATAGGGAATGAACCACCATGGCACCATGGCTGGAAAGTTGTAAGGAGCCACACAGGCAAAGACACCCATGGGCTGGCGGTAAAGGGAAGAGTCAATGCCCCGGGCAATGTCCTCCAGGCAGTAGCCGGTCATCATGGTGGTGACGCCGGTGGCATGCTCTATGTTTTCGATCATGCGGCGCACTTCACCCCGGGATTCATCAATGGCCTTTCCCTGCTCGGTGGTGAGCACCCGGGCAATCTCCTCAAATTCATCCTCAAAAGCCTCTTTCAGCCGGAACAAATATCTGGAACGGGCCAGGGGCGGGGTCTGTCTCCATTCGGGGAAAGCCTCTGCTGCTGCTTTTACGGCAAGATCCACGTCCGCCCTGTTTCCGTAAGGCACCGTGGCAATCTTTTCGCCAAGGACAGGATTCCAAACATCACCGAAAACCTCTGAAGCGGAGCTGACCCAATCGCCGTTTATATAATTTTTGATCACCTGTATACTCATGTTTCTGTCTCCCATTTAAAAATCATGGCGCTACAATTGAGCCAGGCTCTCTTCCAGCACATTCACCAGGTTCAAAATATCTTCCCGTTCAATGCAGATGGGGGGGTTGATGCGAAGAATATTGCCATGAACGCCACCACGGCCCATGATAACGCCTTTGGCCTTGGCATATTCAGCCACCTGCATGGCCTCATCGGGTGCGGGTTCTTTGGTGGTTCTGTCCTTGACACACTCAATGCCTCGCATGAGGCCCTTGCCCCTGAAATCACCGATTACATCATATTTCTCCATTAAGGCAACCATTTTCTCTTCCAGCAGATTCCCAAGCGCCATGGCGTTTTCCATGAGCTGATCCTCTTTAATCACCCGCAAAACCGCCCTGCCCGCAGCACATGCCATAGGGTTTGAGCCGTAGGTGTTAAAGAATTTCTTTTGGGCCATGGCCTCGGCCACCTCTCTTTTTGCCACAACCGCCGCCAGGGGATAGCCGTTGCCGATACCCTTGGCCATGACCACAATATCCGGGGTCACGCCATGGGACTCAAAACCCCACATATGGGAACCCATGCGTCCAAAGCCCGTCTGAACCTCATCAACGATGCACACGCCACCGGCGGCACGCACCCTTTCAAAGGCCCCCTTCATGTAGCCGTCGGGCATGGGAATCACCCCGCCAAAACCCTGGATGGGCTCCACAATCAAACCGGCAATCTGTCCCGGGGTGGAAGAACGGATGGTGATGTCTATCTCGTCCAGGTAGGGTTCCACCACGGCACCATGGACACCCCGATACTGATCCGGGTTATGGACATGGAGAATGCCGGGGCTTGAAGGGATTTTGTGCCGACAGGTGCCGATACCGGTGAGGGACATGGCCCCGAAATGAAGCCCATGGAAACTATTCCTGAGGGATAAGATATCAAAGTTACCGCTGTAAAGTCGTGCCATCAACATGGCCAGATCGTTGGCTTCGGCACCGCTGTTGACAAAATGGGCGACCCAGTCTTCCCCAGGAGGCAGGGTCTCCACCAGCTCCTGGGCAAAGTGGGCGGGCACGGCCTGGTAGTACATGGTGGTACAGTGCACCATTTCATCAATCTGCTTTTTGGCTTCGTGGTTCACCAGGGGATGATTGTGTCCCACACTGATGCACAGATTCTGGGCCAGGCAGTCCAGATATTTTTTGCCGGTCTCATCCCAGACATACTGCATGCTTGCTTTCTTAAGCACCACCGATTTCTGGAAGGCTGTAAAGGTTGCAAGGGAAGGAGACATGTACTTGTGCCGACGGTCCAGGGTAGCCTGATAATCCCAGCTGGTTTCAATGGGTTTGTAGTGATTCATCAATGATCTCCTTTCACATTAACCCGCTTTTTCGTTTAAAGCGATTGACACAGTTGATATCCATGCCCATCAGACGTGCGATGTTGATCTTTGCTGCCATGCTGTCGGTGGTTCCCTGACCTTCTGATAACCGGAAAATATTGAGGTCCTCCCTCACTTCTCCCATCACCACAGGATCATTCAAATCAAAGACAGAGACAGAAAGCTTCTCAGCAACCATTTTTTTTGCCGCATCGATTCTCATTCCACGGTTCAGCTGCAGACGTGCCACCAGATCTCCGGCAGTGCGTACTCCGCCCATTCCCGAGGAGAGTGCATGTGCGGCATGCATCCCGTATGGATCGCCGACGCCAACCTACAGCCCGTCAAGTCGGCAGATCTCAATATGGGCCTTGCTGGCCTTGGATAGTGATCCCACCGGCGGGGTCAAGGTCAGGGGAACGCCGCACACCCCCATGCCAAGATTGGCATGGACCGGGATGGAGGAGGCCTCTGAAGCCGCCTTGCAGAAAGTCACGGACCGGGCCGTATTCCAGGGAAGGGATTCGCTGGTGACAATGTTTATGGCAGGACCGAATATGGTGGCCCCGGCCTGCTGGGCAAGGCGTACCTGATCCTGGGGATAGAGCCCGGCAAGGCGGGTACCTTCCCAGAAAAGATCGCCATGCATGCCAAGGACAAATTCACCGGCCATACCCATTTCAATACCCATGTCCGGGTATTTTTCCCTTAAAATTTTAACGGTCTTCAATGCCGCCAGAAAATCGGCATCACCGGCGGCACCCACGGTATCAATGTTGATGCCGTCCACCCCACCTTCGTACATTTCCGATGCCACAAACACCATGTCGCTGACGGCATATTCAATGGCTTCTTCATAGGCCTGGCGGGCCTCGTCAATCTTGCCCATGGGCAGAAGATCAGAGGGGTTGGGGCAGGGCCCGTCGGGCTGGCTGTAGAGGCCAAGGTTAGGCATACCGCCATAAAACACCGGTGCCACGGTGGAGTTGAGCAAAAGATCCAGGTCCGGAAGCTCAAAACCCACGATGGGTTTCACCGGTTTATAACTGTAGTCGATGTGCTGCAGTTCCAGAGTGTCTGCCCCCATGGCCCTTTCAAACACCTGAAGGGACTGGACCCTGTCAATGACAATGTGGGCCCGCCGGATCTTGGAGGACATGCCGTCGTAGGTCATGCACACTTCCCTGCCCGACTCCACACCCATGATTTTATCTTTGCATTTGAAAATATCAAACATGTGCTGGATCTCATCCTGGCCAAGCGGCGGTACCTTGCCCCGATCCACTGCATCCTGCACTCCGGCTTCGATATCTGCCATGACCTCATCCGGGGTCATCTCAAGCCGATATCCGTCGCCGGTACGCGTCAAGATTTTTTCCATCTATCTCTCCTTTACTCAACGGATACAACCATCTTCAACCTCCAGCCAACTGCTGTATTCGGCGCTCCTCATTCCCAAATTTACACTTTCCATAACCATGTCCCCATGGGGATGGAAATTTCAAAAAAAGAGCAAACCACTTTGCAGTGGTAAATGATGGATGTCCTGTCTTCACTAAAATTTCATCACAGCAGATGCCGCATGAAAAATTAGAAGCTGTAATCCGCGAGTCCTTTATCAAAATCAAACTTTTTAAAACACGATGAAATCTTGTTTTGATGCCATCGTGCCAGATATCATTACAGTGCTTGCCGTAATACCAAACGATAGATTGCAGTCTGCGTCTGGAGCCTGAAATGACAACCGCCATGGGATGCATCTGCACACGTTGACAGCCACATGGCTGTTCCATGTGAAGAGGATCCATCCCGGAGATAGAAGAAATATTTAGCAACAATCATACCAGGTTTTCAAAACAGAAAAATTAGATATAATCTACTGATTTTAAAAGTTATTTTCACCACAAATCCCAAAACGCCCTTTCATTTCATCGAGGATCCTTGATCCTTTTTCAACTCAAAACTGATAAAAAGACTTTTATTCAAGAAGCTTATGAAAAGAATTTATATCGACTCAACATAACCCATTAATTTTAATATAAATTTAATTCCATATCTCCAAAAAATTCGATTTCAACTCAAGAAGCAGCAAAAAGTAAATCCACCTTGATCCGGGGCGGTCAAAATGGACGCTGTAGGCGGCTTTGCGGTTAATCCTGTGCCAGAGCGCCTTGAATTCCTTCCTGTTAAAATTATCATTTAAAGGATTTGTTTTGACGCTACGCCCATTTTCGGGTTGGGGAAGTTTTGCATCGCAGTAAAGGCTTTCGATCAACTGAAAAATCTGTTCTTTGTAAGGCTGAAGCGCTTCAGGAAGCGGGGCCACCGTCCCCTCTTTTACGGCATTATGATACGCCTGGGCAACATGATCATTGTCATCGGTGTAAACATTTTTTAACAGATATTTGTATATCTGTTTGGCCATCTGGGGGGTTACTTCAACCGTGTCACCATCAATATCCATAATCTTGCCTGTAAAATAGGCCTCATCCGCCACCCGGGGACGATCCGAAAGAGACTGGCTGAGGTCCTTTTGCAGGCCGGTGACAAAATCCTTATAACCTTCACTGGCAACCACCGTCAAAACATAAGAACCGGCTTATTGGCCTTGATCACGTCAATGGGACGGCGGCTCTGGAATTCATCCAGCTCCTCGTAGATGCGTCGGTTGTCCTTGCCCCGTGCGTTAAAGGCCTGGACATTGATCACCATAATGTTGATACCTGCATCGGAGGAAAAACTTTCAAGGTTATGGAGCTGCCTGGAGTTGTAGATGAAAAACCTGGCCCGCTTTTTGTACTCCTCCTGAAAATGTTCTGCCGTTATCTCCAATGATTTATAAACCCCCTCACGGATGGCAATGCTGGGAACCACGATGATGAACTTGGTCCAAGCAAACCGGCGGTTCATCTCAAAAATGGTTTTGATGTAGCAGTAGGTTTTTCCGGTACCGGTTTCCATCTCCACATCCAGATGATATGGGGCAATGGCCCGGGCCTTTTTAGTGTATGGCTTATCAACAACAAATCCGTTGCGTTTTATGGTTTTGAATTCCTTGATTGACTGGCTTTGGGGCAGATTCTGACGGCGTTGCACCTGCTGTATATTTTCAAGCATCTGCTGTTCGTTCAGGGCGGCCAGTTCATCTTCATTGAGATAATTCTTGGCAATGGCCACATCCTGCTTGCGGACTTTAGCCCCCCGGTAACTGGTCAGCCCCATATTGGGTTTTTCCGCATCCACCCTGGAATGAACAATTTCTGCGGCCGTCTGTCCGGTAATGGCCCAGTGCATCTTGTTTTGAACGGTTTTGAAAAAATTGATGCTTGATATCCATGGTGGGGTCATAATCAATGCTGGTGGCGTAAATGTCGGTGATTTTCTGATAAAAACGACGTTCCGAGGTCCGGATATCCTGTATGCGTCGCGTCAGCTCTTCAAAATAATCAAAGGGCAAATTTGGGTTTTTCAATCGTTCATCATCCAGGGTAAAGCCCTTGATAATATACTCTTTCAACCGTTCTGTGGCCCAGATGCGGAAACGTGTGGCCACATGACTTTTTACCCGATAACCCACGGAAATAATCATATCCAGATTGTAGAAATCCACCATGCGGGTAATTTCTCTTTTCCCCTCAATTTGAACTATCCGATATTTTCGGATAGTTGGGGCAGGATCAAGCTCCCCTTCTTCATAAATGTTTTGAATATGATGGTTTATGGTGCGCACATCCTTTTGAAACAACTCCGCCATCAACTTTAGAGAAAGCCAGACCGTCTCATCTTCCAGTCGGACATCCAGTTTCAGGGTTCCGTCTTCTGCCTCCAGCTCTTTCAGGTCGTCAGACATATCATGGATGGCAAAATCTGATCCTGATTGCTTATATTCCTCAATTCGTGCCAGCATGGTGGTGTGTTTTTCTTCAAGGGCCGTCAGGGTCATGCGGAAAGAGTACACCGAGCTTTCATGGCGTTTCAGAAGGTTGGTAGTCATCAGGGACTGAAGACTTTTTTCCCGATCTGCCTGGCGCAATTTTCCTTTTCCACCCTCAATGGACGTGTCGTATAATTCTTCATACTTTTTCAAACGGCTTGCCAATACATAACTCACCGGGGCGTACACCGAGAGTTTCAGCAGTGAAAGTTGCGCATAGATTCCATTAAAATCCATGACATCGGAACGAACACTCAAAGGGCAACGAAAGGAGATAGGCTTTTTTCTGACGGGAAATTGCCCAATTTCGCTTGTGTCGTAAAAGGTTTCAATATGCTTTCTGGAACGGGCGATTGTGACGCTGTCAAGAAGTTCGAAAAAATCAAAATCAAGGGCATCCAGTATGGATTTGGCCGTACGTTCACCGGGGGGTAATTTTGACCATCAGTTAAAAACGGTCTGGGCCTGCCGGAATATTTCTTCTATACTTTTACCCGTCCGAAGTTACTGGCTTAGATTTTCTGACTCCCCTTCATAGGCAAGGGCAAGCTGGTTGCGCAGATCATTGAAGCGATTATTTACCGGCGTGGCTGAGAGCATCAGCACTTTTGTTTTTACACCGTCCCGGATGACGGTATTCATCAGTTTTTTGTACCGGGTCTCTTTATCCTTGTAAGTATCATTGTTTCTGAAGTTGTGGGACTCATCAATTACAACCAGGTCATAATTACCCCAGTTGATCTTGTTCAAAGGGGTGCCAAAGGAATCCCCACTGGTGCGCAGGAGATCGGTGTGACAGAGCACATCGTAATTCAGGCGATCCGCCGCCAGAATATTGGTCTTCAGGTTCCGATTGTAGTTTGGCCAGTGCCCCATCTTCACCTGTTTGGGGATGCTTAGATACTAATGTTATGTGAGCATCCCCAAACAGGTGAAGATGGCATGTTGACCGAATATTTACATTTTTATTTTGTCATCCCCATAAGAGACATAAGCTTCTTTCCCAACTCAGCATTATCATACATCCCCAGAAACTGTTCATATCCCACACCCGTGGCCGAAGTAATGACGGGGGTACCGGTGTGACTGTAAGACCCCCAGGCAATACCGGCCTTCTGGTTTAAAAGATGTGTCAACGTTATGCTTAAAGGGTCATTTCCGCCATACCTGAGGTAGAATGCATACGCTTCCGATGGGGTGGCCTCACCGTGCACACTGATTTTATAGGCATCCCGGAGCTGTTCCACTTCACTTGGTTTCAAGTGCATGATATCGCTGTCATCACCTTCAAAGTGAAGTCCCAGGTATTTTTTGGCCAGAGGTTCCATCTGTTCAACCGCTGAAATATCCTCCGCAAATCCAAGTCCAAAAAACTTTGTGATGATGGGTTCCATTTCCTCAAAGGAAGGTTTTTTTTCCATGGTCCGCAGAGGAATGATAATATCCTCCGCAAATCGAAGCCCGAAATATTTGGTAATGATGGGTTTCATCTCCTCAAAGGACGGTTTTTCTCCCATGGCCCGCAGGGGCATGACAATCTTTTTTTCAAACCTACGGGAAGACATTTTCTGATGGTGGAGAAGGGTAAAATCCATGTCATAGTGGGTACCGGCAAATCCAAGGCTCATTCCACCGCACTCATGGTCGGTGGTGACAACAATCAAGGTTTCCAGGGGATGTTTCTGCAAAAAGACAAAGGCCTCATTGATGGCAGCATCAAAGGCAATGGTATCACCAATGGCCGCAGCCGCATCATTGGCATGGCAGGCAAAATCAATCTGTCCTCCCTCCACCATCATGAAAAACCCCTTCTCCCCTTTCAGAAGTTCAATGCCCTTGCGGGTGAATTCCGCCAGGGAGATGTCTGTATCATCGGCGTCCATGGCATAGGGTAATGAATGGCCATGTCCAGACTGACGGTTCATGACAATCACTTTATCAGCCCCAGGAGAAAGGGCATTGAACGCCTCCCGGGTATTGACAAGACCATACCCGGCCTTACGGATAACATCCAGGGCGTTGCCTTTAAAATCAAGTGACTTACCATATTTGTTTTCAGGATCTCTGAACCCGCCCCCGGCAAAATAGTTAAAATCACTCCGGGCCAGGGCAAGCGCAATGTCATAGTACTGCTTTCGGGAAGGCACATGGGCGTAGAAGGCGGCCGGGGTGGCATGATCTATGGAAACACTGGTGATGATACCGACCTTCCTCCCCTGGTCCCTGGCCCGCTCTGCAATGGTTTTAAGGGGGCTGTGGTGGATATCAAGCCCCAATATCCCCAACCGGGTCTTCTCTCCACAGGAGATGGCCGTGGCAGCTGCGGCAGATCGTGTAATGAACTGATTCGCCGCACAGGTGGTGGTGATTCCCTGGCCGGGGAAGCTATCCATAAGAAGGGGTTTTCCAGCAAACTGACCGGCTGCCACCCGCTGGCTGATGCCCATGCCATCACCTATGAAAAGAAACACATACTTTAATTCCGATGCGGCAGCATGCCCGCCATAAAGCCCTGACAGACAGATAAAGCTTATTAATACATAAAGAAATCTAAAATTGATTTTCCGTTGCATGATAATTTAATATCCTTCTCTATTTCGGTTAGCAGATAAGATTCGTTGACCTTAAGGTTATGCAGACGTTGTGCTCAGCCACTGTCCCATGAAATCATCTCGGGCACAAATCAAGGATTGCCTCCGAGTCTAATAAGCACTAAGTATCACAATATTATGAAGAATGGATGATTTTTCCCCCCGTTCGACAATGATAGAGACAAAACACAAAAACAACGGGAAAAACCTGCGCCGCCTTGACCCGGACACAAGGCAATGCTAATTTGACCAGATCAAACAAGGGCCGGACCACCGGCCATGGACGATCATTCGTGGACCAAAGGGATCACATAAAAATGGAAAAAATATCCGCATGCACACTGGATTGCCAGGACACCTGCTCCACCATTGTCACGGTTCATCCAGAGGACAACCACGTATCCATCACCGGCAACCCGGACCATCCATTTACCAAAGGATTCATCTGTTCCAAGGGAAAAAACGCCCACCAGCGCCGGACAAGCCCCCGCCGCATCACCACTCCTCTGATCCGCCGGGGGGATGGGTTCCGACCAGGCACCTGGGATGAAGCCCTTAATCTCATTGCCGAAAAAATCACTGCCCTGGGTAACCAGCCTGCTTCCATGCTCCATGTCCGTCATTACGGCTACCGGGGGGCACTTGCCGACGGCAGCAAATATCTTTTCAATGCCCTGGGGGCCTCCACCACCCGGGGTGCATTGTGCGACGATGCCGGATGCACGGCATATATGGCAGATTTCGGTGCCCTCAAGATGAATGACCCCATGGATCTTCTCAATGCCCGTCACATCATCAACTGGGGCAAAGACCTCTCCCGATCTTCCATTCATCTGGCGCACATTGTCCACCAGGCGCGCAAACGGGGATGTCGGGTCACCACCATTTCTCCAGGGGGAGATAAAAATAGCGCCTGCAGCGATTATATCATTCGTATCCGTCCCGGCAGAGACAGATTTCTTGCCGCAGCTGTCATCAAGGCTGTTTTAGATCGTGGCCTTGCCCATCGCCCTGCCCTTTCACGGGCAACGGGCCTTGACGGGTTTTTGAAAGGTCTGGCCCATCACACCCAGGAAGGCCTTTTAAATGCCTGTGACGGCTCCGTCAAAGACCTGGAACATCTGGTTTCTATTTTTACCCAGGAAAAAAAATCTGCTGAACAACAGGTTGAAAAAACTGAAAAACCCACTGTTGAAACGCCCATTGGCTATGCCAAAAACAAGTCCAGCCTCCCGGAAAGAGACCCCGTGGCCCTGATCATGGGATGGGGGATCCAGCGTTATCTCTTCGGGGGGGAAACCGTCCGGTACCTCAATGCCCTCTCCTTTTTGTCAGGTCATGTGGGACAATCCGGAGGCGGCACCTATTACAACATCCCTTCCAGCCGGAATATCAACACAGACTGGGTAACCCGGGCCGGGAAACCCTCCCGAAGCCTTGTTTTACCCCGCATCGGCAAAGAGATATTAACGGCCGATCCCCCCATACGGTTCCTGCTGGCCGATGGCAGTAATTTCGTAAACCAGGCCCCGGACGCCGACACCACCATCAAAGCCATGAAACAAATTGATTTTAAGGTGGTCATTGATGCCTTCATGACCGACACGGCAGCTCTTGCCGATGTCATCCTGCCCTGTGCACTGGATTATGAAAGGGAAGAAATTGTGGGATCTTGCCTGCACAACTGGGTAAACTATGCCCGGCCTGTTTTTCCACCATGGGGAGAGGCCCGATGCGACTTTGATATCATGTCCGATCTTGCCGGACGTCTTGGGATTTCATTTCCGGAAAGGGAACAGGTTCTGAACAAAGCCCTGGACACGCCCCCCATGAAAAAACTTGCAGATCCCCTGGAGGAAATTAAAAACAAAGGATTTGTAAAAGCGTCCCATCCGGACATTGCCTGGCCGGATCTTGTCTTTGACCATGGGGATGGAAAATACCGGCTGCCCGGCCCCCTGAGTCCGGAACCCCTGCCGCCCCGGGGATTTCCCATGCACCTGTTAACCCTGGTTAACGGTAATGCCATGCACTCCCAGGTGCCGGAAAAACAATTCCTGGCCCTGGAGAGCACACCCACCCCCATTGAAGTGTGGATCAACCCCGAAGCTCCCCATCTGGCTCAGATTGATCTTGCCTTCCCCGTCCATCTGGTCACCCCCCTCGGAAGTATACTGGTACAGGTAAAAATGCTGAAAAATCTGCACCCCATGGCCCTTATCATCCGTCGGGGGGGGTGGCTCAAGCATAACCGATGCGTCAACAGAATCATTGAGCCTGCCATAACGGACATGGGGGAAACGGCTGCGTATTACAGTCAGTATGCCCGGCTGGAAAATGGAGCTTGATCACAACAACAGGGTTTGATCACAGATTAATCACGACACAAACATATAGGTAACCACCCCGGCAATGGCAAGCCAGATATTGGTGATATTGCTCACCGTAATATTGAGTATGGCCGCCTGGTACTTCCCGCGGTTCAAAAGGACCAGGCAGCTTTTAAACTCCGGCCAGCTGGAAAGGGTTGCCAGCACAAAAAACCCGATGACCCCCTTTGGGGCATGGCTTTGTTCCGAGGCAAAACTCACCACCGGGTCAAGAAAATAGCCGCCCATGATTAACACGATAATGGCGGGAAATATGCTCCACCCGGCGATCATCTCTTCTTCCATGGATGCCTGTGCCACCTCCACCGGCCGTTTAAAAAAAAGCAACCCGGACACAGCAAGCCCCACGCCCACCCAGTATTTATGAAAAGCCACAGGGATAATATAAAAAGCCACGGCCATGCCTGCCGTAAGCACAATGCAGCTCAAACTGTATTGCCAGTTGGTTTGAAGGGTTTTTAAAAACACCCCGCAAACCAATGCGGCGGCAATGAGCAAAATGGGATTCATAAAATTGGAACCCAGCGGTGTGCTGGCAGCAAACAGGACATCCCCGGCCACCAGCCCCACAATAAGGCATACAAGCTCCGGACCATTGGTGATAAACCCTGTGATAGTGCCCAATCCCTTCACCTCCTTAAGGGTTTCAATGATGATTTCAATGGATAAGCCAATTAAAATCATCACCAGCACAACCCCCCCCGCCGCGATGAAGGATTTATTAAAATCACCGTCGAACAGCAATGAACAGGTGCAAAAGAACATAACCACCAGTATCCAGCATATCATGTCCAGCCGCCCCACAGAATTAACCAGAAATTGCTTCATGGCCGTCCTCCCCCCGCTTTGCATATATAAATTTAAGGACCGATAAAAAAGTCTGCCCCCGCCCGGGCAAGCCCATTGAAAGCCACCCCTTCAAAAAAAGGAGACGCACATTTTATCATCCGTTCCGTAAAACCTTATCTTTTATCACAAGTTGCTCCCGGCAAAAAAACATTTTTGCAAAGCGCAAAAAACACAACACCTTCCCGGCCGGAAAGGTGTTGTGTTTTTCAGTATGAAGTGATGGAGGAGGGCGGAAAGAAAGTCTGATCAAAAATTTCAGTTAATGGGCAGCATCCCTCTTTCCAGGATAATGGCGCGACCAACGTCGGATTTAATGAAATCCACAAAGGTTTTGATGGATCCTGTGGGTTGACCTTTGGAAATCATGTAAAAGGTCTGGGTGTAAGGATACTCTTTTTCACCGGGTTTTTTGCCGTCAATGGCCACAACTTTAATGTTGGGATGGCTAATCTGGGCGCCTCTGGAAATAAAGGAAACCGCTCCCAGGGGCAATGATTCAATGGCTTCCAGCACCCTGGGGGCCAGGTAGGTGGCATAATCATATTTGATTTCTTTGTCTTTCATGATCAGACGTCTGAAGTTTTTATGGGCACCGGTTTCCTCGCCGGGAACCACCAGGGTAATGGGCAGGTCTGGCCCTCCCACCTCTTTCCAGTTGGTAATCCCACCGGAAAAAATCTGCTGGAGCTGGCCGGAAGTCAACTTGTCCACAGTGGCAGATTTATGGGTAATAACCGCCAGAGGATCTTTGCAAAAGGGGATTTCCACCAGTCCATAGTCTTTATAACGCTGGTACAATGAGCGCGTGCTACTGGCAATGTCCGTCAGATCTCGCATGGCCCTGTACACACAATACTGTGAAGATGCCACGGATAACTCAATGGGGATACCTGTGGTTTTTGTAAACAGATCCAGCCTTTTATTTTCAAATGCCTCATACACCTGGGCCGAACAGCTGTATCGCAAGCCTTCAGCAGCCGTTGCCGACCCCGCGGGCACCATGGCCCATATCACCAGTAAACTTAAAACGGTTACACATGATAAACGAATCGCTTTTTTCATGATGTCTCTCCTCATCCCTGACGGTTGAATGCCTTTTGTCTGTCAGCAGCGTTATCTCTTCGTACTTCCGACTGCTTTTTTCTAAAGATTGAAAAGCAAATCATGTGCCATTGTTTTATATTTAATAACTCATGAGTCGTAAGTTCTCATTTCACATAATACATATGCTGTTTTAATTTATCATTGGGCACATCATGTGGTGGCAAATTGAAGAACTTATGACTGACGAGTTAATAAAAGCCTGTTATCAGGGATCTTTTTAACAAAAATAAAAAGTGATTCATTGAGGATATGATGAATTTTCTTTACAGGTTGTAAATTTTCTTGACATGGACTTCTCTTGGGGATGGCATCATGTTGTGCCCCATGTTATCAAGCCCGATTAATCTCTAGCAGTTAAAATATCCAGTCCATGATCATACACGGCGGTTTCAACATCCATAAGCCCCAGAATGGTGTGGAAAAGATAATCATGGCTGTACTTATGATCACGTTTTCTTAAAAGTGCAGCCCTGTCAATTTTTTTAAAATGTTCCCCGAACCAAAACACCGCTGGAACATGACGCTGGTTATCGGGCGCAATAAGATAGGGAAGTCCATGTAGATACAAGCCGTTTTCCCCCAGGGACTCTCCATGGTCCCCCACATAAAGCATGGCCGTGTCAAAGGATGTCTGATTCTGCTTTAAAAACCCAATCACCCGGGAAAGAAAATAATCGGTGTATAAGATGGCATTGTCATAGGCATTGTTAATGTCCTCTGTGCTGCATTCTTCCAGCTGATTGCTCTTGCACACCGGTGTAAATCTTTCAAATTCAGGGGGATACCTTTTATAATATGCCGGGCCATGGTTCCCCATCTGATGGAGAACAATAAAAATATCGCCCTGCTGCTGTTCTTCAACATAGGACTGCAGATTTTCCAGCATACTCACATCTCTGAATTCAATGTCTCCCGCAGCATTCGTTGCAGAGGTCTTGTAATCATGGTAGGGAATTCTTCCTGCCACCTTCAGAGAATTTGAATTATTTTCCAGCCACAAAAGGTTCACTCCGGCATGGTTAAGTACATCCAATACGTTTTCGGTGGTTTTTCCCTTTTGATCATTAAATGCGGAGCGCTTATAAATGGAAAACATGCAAGGCACGGACACGGCCGTTGTTGTACCGCAGCTCCAGAAATTGGTGAAGCTGATGACATCTTCCTGTTTCAGCAAGGGGGTGGTCTCCCGTTCATAGCCATTCAGGGAGAACCGGTCTGCCCGGGCCGCTTCACCAATGACAAAGATAACAAGTTTTCTGGGGACATCAGACACCGGGATGGTGGCATCCAGCCCCACCTGTTTCAATCCGGAAGATGTTGTTTTAAAAAGTCCATGGATATATTTACCGGAAGAATAGAGATAATAAGAAGGATTTGCATAATATCGCAGGGGTTTGTGCTCCCTGAAAAACGATGTATAAAAATCGCTGAACGCAAACATCAAGGCAACGACGCTCAACAATGTGAAAACAAACAGCTTTATCCGTGATAGACTGGCCTGCCATCTGGATCGGGACACAATTTTTGACTTATAGACAAAAAAAGCCGGCAATAGTCCTGTAAAAATCACATACAGTATCAGCTTCAGACTCAACAGATCCAGGGATTCCGCCATATCGGTGTTCAAGATATTCTGAATCATGGTTTCATCAATAATGATGTTATAGGTGTCCATGAAATAGGCGGCCATGGAAGAGACCGGAAAAAGAAGTATCAACACCGGTTTAATGGTATACCGAAAACACAACAGGGACAGCACAAGAACAATCAGCCCCCCGCATCCCCAGACCAGAGAAAGGAGAAACCCGATGTTTTTTGCGCTTATCGGATAGATCTGGATCACATTGGAAAAAAAGGCGATATTACTGAAGATAATAAAAAAAACCGCACTCAAAATAATAAGGCGGGTGCTTGTCATCTGGTTTGAAAAATAATTGTCTTTTCTCATTCTGACATTCATATCCGATCATCATTATTTATGCAAGATCATGGGCCAAAATATGAAAACCAACTTTTCAGATCGTAAATTTTATCATATAGTACATTTCAGGGCTTGGGCACAACATGGGCCACCTGAAGAGGATCAGCCCCATATTTTTTTTATATGAAACGCCGTACAACAGACTGGAATCGTAGGGGTTTCATTTTTCGTTGTGGCTGGG